>JAIXWP010000114.1 GCA_027491215.1 Flavobacteriales bacterium
AGATAAGCGCTGAAAGCATCTAAGCGCGAAACTCGCCTCAAGATGAGGCTTCATTGAGAGTCGTCATAGATGATGACGTTGATAGGTTGCAGATGTAAAGTCAGCAATGACAAAGTCAAGCAATACTAATTACTCGAAAGCTTATTAATACAAACTCTATCAATATATCACAATTTTTAGGTGATTATAGCGTTGGGGTACACCTCTTCCCATTCCGAACAGAGAAGTTAAGCCCAACAGCGCAGATGGTACTAGGGTAACACCTGGGAGAGTATGTCGTCGCCGCTTTTAAAGCCCCAGCAAATTGTTGGGGCTTTTTTTTTAATCCAACTTCAGCTTATTTTTGCACCCATGAACTACACAGTAGCAATCGTCGGAAGACCAAACGTCGGAAAATCAACTCTCTTCAATAGACTCACCGAAACTTCGGAAGCTATCGTCGAACCTACAGCAGGCGTGACCCGCGATAGAAAATATGGTGAAGCTTTCTGGGGCAAAAAAAACTTTATCGTTATCGATACTGGCGGTGTTCAAACCGACTCTGATGACGAATTCGAAGGAGAAATCAACCTACAAGTTAACCTCGCTGTCGAAGAAGCAGACGTAGTTCTCTTCCTCGTAGATGTTCGCGACGGACTCACTGACTGGGACAGAAGCGCTGCCCGTCTTTTTAGAAAAGCTAACAAGAAGATTATCCTTGTAGTCAATAAAGTTGATACAAGCGATAAAGAAGCTCTTGCTTCTGAATTCTATGAACTCGGTATCGGAAATGATATGATCTGTATCTCAGCCAACAATGGCTATGGAACAGGTGAACTCCTTGATGAAATAATCAAGGATATACCAGATGCAGGAGATGAAGAAAAGATTGAACTTCCGCGTATCGCGATCGTTGGACGACCAAACGTTGGAAAGTCATCTCTCCTGAATACATTACTTGGACAAGACAGAAGCATTGTTTCAGATGTAGCTGGAACTACTAGAGATTCTGTAGATACACTTTTCAATGCGTTCGGAAAAGAACTGATTCTTGTCGACACTGCTGGTCTTCGCAGAAGAAAAGCTATTGAAAGTGATATTGAATTTTATTCTACAATTAGAACTATCAAAGCAATTCGTCAATCTGATGTTTGCTTATTACTTATAGATGCCGTTGAAGGTGTCACAAAACAAGATCTTACCATCTTCGGCGAAATCACCGAAGCAAATAAGGGAATCGTTATTTTGGTCAATAAGTGGGACCTTTATGAAAAGGATCACAAGAGTGTTGATCAATACACAGCTCTAATCAAAGAGCGTATTGCTCCTTTTACTGATGTGCCAATTTTTTACACATCTAATGTCACCAAACAACGTGTATTGAAAGCTGTGGAAAAGGCTATTGAAATCTATGAGAACAGACAGTTGAGAATTCCAACGTCGAAGCTCAATGAAATAATGTTGCCTATCATCGAGAATTTCCCTCCGCCAATTGTGAAAGGAAAAGAGGTGAAAATTAAGTACGTTACACAACTTCCAACCAAATCTCCTGCGATTGCATTCTTCTGCAATACACCTCAAAATGTAAAAGAAGGATACCAACGTTTCTTGGAAAACAAGTTGAGAGAACATTTTAATTTCTCGGGAATACCTGTTCGTTTGTACTTTAGACAAAAGTAGGATCATAGTCCTACTGCTATCAATGAATGCGGAGGAGTTCAAAAGTCATATTTTTCTTATTGCTGGTCATTATCTGGATCTCTTGTAAAAAGGAAGATCAACAAACTGATACTGATCAAGAAGAACTCAATCCTGAATATTATTCGGGCGGGAGTACTACGTCTTTTGACGCAAGCACTTCGGCATACCGACGTGCACTATGCAATCTCACCGCTGAAGGGATTTCTCTTCACACTCTTGGTGATGGTTTTTTTCATCAAAATTTTAATCCAATCGGGTCATCCGATGCACCAGGTCTTGGTCCATTGTTTATAGAATCAAGTTGTGCAAGTTGCCACATCCAGAATGGAAGAGGCAATCTGATTACTAATTCTCTTGAGGGCTTTCTTTTACGCGTGAGTATTCCTGGTTCTGGAATCTACGGTGAACCTCTCGGAATATCAGGATATGGAGGACAACTGCAAACGAATGCTATAGCCGGAGCTTCACCCGAAGGTGAAGTAGCAATTATTTGGGATGATATTCCTATAACATTTCCTGACGGCTACCAAGTCGTTCTTAAACAGCCTTATTTTTCTATCAATAATCCTTATACAAGTCTACCTCCATTTTATTTGAGAGGAGGGCGTACAGCGCCTCCAATTTACGGTGCGGGGTTGCTGGATGCCATATCTGATGAAACCTTGTTAGCCATCGCCGATGAATTCGATAATGATGGCGATGGTATCAGCGGAAAAATTAATCGTGTTTGGAACAAACAAGAGAACGCTCTCACGATTGGGCGCTTTGGTTGGAAGTCCAGTAATCCAAATGCACTTCAACAAACAGCAGAAGCGTTTAGTCAGGATATGGGCATCACCAATTTTCTTTTTCCAATAGAAAATTGTGAAGGTCAATCAAATTGTGTTGGCGGCACGCAAGAGGGCGGGGATATTTCAGCCGACGTATTAAACACTACCAATTATTATATTCTTACACTGGCGCCTCCCGCACCAAGAAATTTAGAAGACCCCAACGTGATGCGTGGGAAACAATTATTTTCCGAACTATCATGTGCTAAATGTCATTTACCTGAAATCACTACAGGCACGCACGCTCTAGCTGAGTTGAGCAATCAAGTGATTCGACCATATACAGATCTCTTGCTTCATGAACTTGGAGCTGGCTTAGGTGATGGACGTCCTGATTATGATGCAGGGGCGAATGAATGGCGCACTCCACCTCTTTGGGGCATCGGTCTCACGAAAATAGTCAATCCCAATGCTGGTTTTTTACACGATGGAAGAGCCGCTACTTTAGAAGAAGCAATCTTATGGCATGAAGGGGAGGCGGAAGATTCCAAGGTAGGTTATATGAACTTGAGTGCCGCGGATCGAGCAGCAGTAATTGCTTTTCTCGAGGCTTTGTGAGAAAAAGTTCATAATTAAAAAAACATTGCGGAATTCCCTGTTCGATACTGAGTGAGCAAGTAAGCAACCTGCAGCATATTCATTTAGATTGCAACGGCACAAGTGATTTCATGAATGGTTATTAGTAGACAGTTATACTTCAAACGAAGGTTTAAGAATCTGGAAGTCACAGTCGATACATTTTAACATAAAGACTATTCTGTCTATATGAGTTCAATCAAACCAACATTGTTACAGTCCATTCTATTGTTGCAAATTTCTTGAGCAGTTTTTGAAACTGTACAAATGAGCACGCTAAGGGAAGTTTCGAAATTCCTCTATTTTGTTTTAAATTCTTGAAGTTATGTTTTAACTCGGAATAAAAAGTTTTATAAAATAATCAAAGTGCTTACCCCTAATACGTCATCAGCTATGACTTTCTAGTCCCTTAACAACATAACGTAACCCGATTTACTTTCGCCCTGCTGCCCATCACGCGGTTTTAGAATCCAGTAGTATGTTCCTGCGGGAGACTCTTCACCATTCCATCCTTTAGACAAATTCGAAGTAGTAAAAACTTCTGTGCCCCATCGGTTGAATATGGTAAGGTTCCATTTTCCAGGAAATGCTTCGAATGGAATGAAACTATCGTTGTCGCCATCGCCATTGGGGGTAAATATGTTGGGCAATGTGATAGTGCCATCGCTTTCAATGAGAATAAAAGAAGTCAAGGAATCTGCACAGCCGTTAATATTTTCAACGATTAATGAAATGCTATAATTACCAGGAATAGGAGGGAAGTTGACCACGGGATTTTCTTCGGCAGATGCTTCAGGTGTGCCGTTTTGAAAACTCCACGTGTAGCTGAGAGGAGCGGCTGCGCTCGTTGATGTAAACGTAATCTCCGTATCGTTAATGGTTGTGGGTTGCGGATTGGCGCTAAAGCCTGCGCTTGGTGCATCATTCACGGTAACAATTACAGCATCGCTGAAGCTGCACCCAAATGAGTCGATAACATTCACGCTATAGGTTCCACTTTCATCCACGATGTAATTCTCACTTGTGCTTCCATCTTGCCAAATGTAGGCTTCAAAACCACTAGCTGTCAGCGTGAGTGACTCGCCTTCACATAGAACGGCGTCATCGCCTAGATTAAGCATGTTCCCGTTATTAATAACAACAGTTGCAATGTCAGTGCATATTGTTTCAGAGCCATTAGTGGGAAGGGCATATGTCAATGTAGTCACAAAGCCTAATGGTTCTTGGCAGAGCACTTCTTCAAGAACATCACCAGAGTTGGTATCGATATGATAAAGGGTTCCATTGGCACTTATTCCCCACAATTCATTTTCATTGTAGTCGTATGCAAGGCCGCGTAAATCCCCTACCGTGATCCCAATGCTGATTACTTCAGCGGTGTTAGGATTAATTTCGATCAATTCACCATTTGCAGTTGTTGCCCACAAGACATTGAGTGAAGGATCATAGGCAAGTCCGTTTATACCATCCCCTCCCGCAAAAAAGAAATTGTCAATGGCGAACAAATTTAAATCACCAATGGTGTTAAGAGTTCCCGTATTGACATCAATGGTGTAAAGCGTTTGAACCAAGGGCTCGCCACTATTTATTTCGGGGATTCCAATGACGTAAAATTGGTCATTCATATTATCGAAGTCACCAGCATAGAATTGGTGATTGGTATATGTAAATATTGGAGTGACAGTTCCTGTGTTAATGTCCACAGACGATAGTGCGGGCGCAGTAACTATGTTAGAGATTCCATACAATGTATTTGTTGCAGTGCGGAAGCCCATGGCTGTCCAGTCATTCCCGGTGTTGCTCTGAATGACATTTACACTACCGTCCGTTGTGTTCGTATAGAAAATAATATCATCACCGCTATGGTCGTAGGCAAGGAAGTTACCGCCAGTTGTATTGACTTCCTGCAAAAAAACTTGCAACGTCAAATTGGCGAAGCCTGCTGCTATTTCTTGTGCAGAGGGAATATACAAAGGCTGAGCAACTGAGCTGGAGGGAATGAAAGTGCCTCCGCCCAACCATTGCAAGCTTGAGTAGGAGGTGAATTGACTTAAATCCGCTTCTAGTTGTAAGGTATCACCGGCGCAGACTTGCAGCGTATCGGGAAGATTGAGCAAGTCACATGCGGGTTCATCCACCGGGCACGGAAGTACGGTAATCTGATCAGAGGAATCGCAGCCATCTGCTCCGCTGCCGTTTGAGCAAGGACCATTAACGCAAGCAACGTAGGTGCCCGGTTGTGTTACCGTGAAGTACCGCGTGCTGTTATCGGGCCATGTGCTTTCTGGACCACTGTAGCAATCGCCACCCCATTCCCAGTAATCGCCTACACCCGCATCGAGAATGATGGAATCACCTTGGCACAGATAAACAGTGTCTGGACCGAATTCAATAAAATCGGAATAGGGGTCATAAAAAATCCAAGAAGGAAAATTGGGAAGCGAAAAGAATAGCTCTTCAGAGTTGCCGCTGTAACTGAACGCTTCAGATGTAACCGTTGGCGAGTCACTGTTCGCGCAGTTGATAGCCCCAATCTGTGTTTCAGCACTACTGTTTAACCAGGTGAAATAGATGTTCATATCGGGAGCCATTTGCATATAGTATGCTGTAATGTCTGGGGCAATCACTTCCTGAGTTGCCGCAACCCCAATCCCTTGTTCAAATGCATTGATCAAATTGTAACGAACCAGTTGCTGTGTGCCGGTTCCAAGACCCGTCGATGTAGCGTAGAGGTATTGCGAGTTGTGCGAAAACTCAAAAGCTTCAGAACCGACGAAGGGTAATTGTTCCGGTTCAGACAATATACCAGTGTTTAAATCGAAATCCAATATGAGACCGCTTGAAATGACAACTTTGCTGTAAACAGCGTAAAAAAGCGGTTCCGGATTACCGCTAATGGGCGAGGCTTTAATGATGCCCGTCTGTGGTGAATCGGTTTCAAACACAGATGAGAGTGCAACGCCTTCCGATGTAACACTGTAAACACCGATGCCAATATCGCCTTGATTAATCAGTATCCAATAGTCCGTTTCATTGGCGTGTCGAATGGCGCATAAGCCTTCCAGGGAATAATCATACACAGGAACATCCGCTTCCACCACGCCGCCAAGTCCATTGTTCAATGACATATCTACTTTGAAGTAACGAAATCCTCTGCCGTTGGGCTGCAATGCCAATATCTCGGGAGTCGCATCTACGTAATGCTCTATTTCATCAACGGCAAATAGGTAGTACATATTCGGTTCACCGGGGGCGGGAATGATGACAGACGATTGGGCAGCGCTGAAGCCTCCGCCTTCTAGACCCTGCATATTATACATCACTTCATGGTTTCTGTTCCAGATGTGTCCGGGATCCTGACCGCTCGCGGGAATGCGACCACCACCGTTGGAGTAGAATAGGAGAGTACCTGCCGAATCACAATAGGCTGTACAACCCTCATTCGTTGACATGGCGCCGGTTATTTGAACGGCCTCGCCCGAGTTGAAGTCAAAACCGTAACCGTTCCCAAAATGCCAAACATTCGCTTCTTTTTGGGCAATGGGTTCTATTGATAGAAACACAAAGTTGACGATTATGATGAAATACTTCATAAATTGATTTTTTAGCGAATGAGTAAAATGAAAAACTCATCTTTAATTTCTCAACTAATTCATAAGAATTCGATCAGCAAGCTCTTTGGTGAATTGCATGGAAGACGGTGCATATAAGTGATTGCCATCGGTGTATTGATACTTACTGGAGCCGTCGGTCATATCTAAATATTTCAATTTGTTTTCAGAACAAAAAGATTGTATTCGAGTCGTAAAATTCGAAAAATACACTTGTTCTAGTTCGAGCATTTCCTTTCCAGTTGGCATTCTTACAATCACAACATCACCATATTTATCGAGGTATTCAATGGTTTTTTTGAAATAACCCCATCTGTTTTCTGAAATGACACTGTTCGGCGGGCATTGCTTTTTGTAGTCTACAATTTTCTCTTTTGTTCTTGATTGAACAGCAGCTGAATCCATAGTAATTGAAACTTCCAGCCAACCATCATTATGCAAGTAAAGGGGAAGTTTTGTCTTCGTTTTATCAAATATGATTTGAGCGTACTGATTGTCGTAATGCTCGAGTAGATAAAATAGATTTGGATTCAGATCAACAAATGGAGTATTGAGCGCCCGTTCTTGTTCACTGAATTCAGATTCTTTATTAATCGTCTCTGCTTTAGAACACAAACTCCAGGGATCAACACTAACGATGAAGATACCATTGCTAGAAGTTGAGTCTACTTTCTTTTTTATGCTCTCAAAATATGTGGGACCAAATGGGCTATGTCCTAAGGTGAAGGCATAGTTATAAATGTCATCTCTGTTCAAAGAACGATTGAGTTCGCTTGCCACAATACCTTGCGCTGCGCGAGAGGTTCCAATGATTAGTGAGGACTGCTTTGGCGTGGTGAATCGTGCATACAATGCATCGGTTGTTCCGTCGGCTAGCGAGAATACGAACCAGCCAATAACCGCTAGAGGCAAAAGAAAAACAAGTGTGCGGAGGACGAATTTTTTCATTCTAAAATTGGAAATAAATGAATTGTTGTTCTCTTCCAGCAAACAAGAATATAGTGATTGCAATGGTGTAGTAAATCATCCATCTGACCATCACATTTGAAACGCTGTTCTTTATATTTTCTAATGCAAATTGACCTCTTCTTCCAAACCATTCAGCAACAAAAAATAGGGTAACCAAAACGGTTAGGACGATGCCCATTTTTCCAAAAACAAAAACGTAAATATCGGACAATACATGCTTTTGACTGAATGAGCTGAATATGCCCGAAATAAATCCCCATGCATGATTAAGGTTTTCTGCTCTAAAGAATATCCATGCAAAAACAGTCAAACAGAAAGTTACTGCCATTCCAACAAATTCGCGTGGTGTAGGAAAGATGGAATGCTCTGCAATGATTCCAAGATTGGTTCTATTCTTTTGGAGTAATAGAAGTGGTAAGAAATAGACTGCATTTAGAAGTCCCCAGAAGATGAAAGTCCAGTTCGCGCCGTGCCAAAAACCACTTACAATAAATATTATAAAAGTGTTTCGCACCTTTTTAAACGTGCTGACTTTACTTCCTCCAAGTGGAATGTAGATGTAATCTCTAAACCATGTGCTCAAAGAAATATGCCAACGACGCCAAAACTCAGCGATATCTCTCGAGAAATAGGGGAAGGCAAAATTTCGCATGAGATGAAAGCCAAAGAGTTTTGCAGTGCCAATAGCAATGTCAGAGTATCCTGAAAAATCGCAATAGATCTGAATAGTAAATAGCAATGCGCCAAGCGCTAAAACCCCGCCAGTATGATCTTCATAATTATTGAAAATCATGTTCGCATATTCTGCACAGTTATCTGCGATAACAATCTTCTTAAATAGTCCCCAAAGCATTTGTCTTAAGCCATCTTTGGCGTGATCATAATTGAATACTCTTTGGGTGTAGAATTGCGGGAGAAGATTGGTTGCTCGCTCGATTGGTCCTGCGACGAGCTGGGGAAAGAATCCTACAAATGCAAAGAATGCAATTGGATCTTTGGTTGGCTCTAGCTCTTTTCTATAAACATCAATCGTGTAACTCAGTGTTTGAAAAGTATAGAAGCTAATACCGACCGGAAGAATAATATTGAGTGTATTGGGTTGGATAGAATGCCCGAAAAACTTGAAAGCCTCAATAAAATTTTCAATAAAAAAATTATAGTACTTGAAAAAAACAAGCATTCCAAGATTGAGAAGTAAGCTCAAGTAGAGCATATACTTTCTGCGCTGATCTGTTTTTTGTTGGTTAATGAATAGACCCAAGGTGAAGTCCATTCCAGAGCTCAACAACAGAAGAGAGAGGAATTTCCAATCCCACCAACCATAAAAGATGAAGCTAGAAATGACAATGACTAAGTTTTGATAAACAAGTCCTTTTTTTCCAGCCAGCCAAAACAATGCAAAAACTATTGGCAAAAAAATCGCGAAATCAATAGAATTGAAAAGCATGGCTTTGGTTTAGGAAGCGAAAATAAGAAAACTATGTTTTTTAATGACAAGAAACCCTTAAAGGATTTTCAGTCCATTTAAAACACAGCTTTCGCAATTTCTGCTGTGCTTTTAGCTTTGCCCATTGTATAATAGTGAAGTACTGGTACACCAGCGGCCTTCAATTCTTTTGATTGTTGAATGCACCACTGAACGCCTATTTCACGTACCTCAGCATCAGACTTTGCACGCTCAACGAGGTCCACAAGTTCGTCTGGCATATCGATGTGGAAGTGATGTGGAATCACACTTAACTGTGATTTCGATGTAAGTGGTTTTAATCCCGGAATGATGGGTACATTAATTCCAATAGCCTTACATTTTTCTACGTACTCAAAGAATTTCGAATTGTCGTAAAACATTTGAGTCACAATATATTCTGCACCAGCATCGACTTTTGCTTTGAGATATTTTAAATCACTATTCAGATTTGGAGCTTCAAAATGTTTTTCTGGATAGCCCGCAACTCCGATACAAAAATTTGTTTTTTGTACATCCTTCAAATCAGGATCGAGATAGTTACCAGTGTTCATTTTTACCACTTGTTCCACAAGTTCATTCGCAAAGTGGTGGCCCTCAGCTTCAGGTTTGAATCTACCCTCACTCTTGATAGGATCACCTCGCAACACAAGCACGTTGTCGATCCCAACAAAGTTGAGGTCTATCAATGCGTCTTCTGTGTCTTGTTTGCTGAAACCTCCGCATATAATATGAGGCACAGTATCTACGCGGTATCGATTGGTTACCGCTGCGCAAATACCAACGGTGCCGGGTCGCTTTTTTACAACATGTTTTTCTAGCAAACCATTGCCGGCATCTCTGAAAACATATTCTTCACGATGATATGTTACGTCCACAAAAGCTGGTTGAAATTCCATCAATTTGTCCATCGTTTCGAAGATGGATGAAATGTTTTGTCCTTTTAGTGGAGGCAGAATTTCAATACTGAAAAGCGTGTCTTTCGCGCCTGAGATATGATCTATAACTTTCATATTATAAAATATTTGGAGAGAGCCAACGTGTAGCTTCTTCGAAGCTTATTCCTTTTCTGTTGGCGTAATCTTTAACTTGTTCTTCTGTAATTTTTCCTAAACCAAAATACTTTGCATCCGGGTGAGCGAAGTAGTATCCACTGACACTAGCAGCAGGGTACATTGCAAGTGATGATGTCAACTGCATTCCAATATTGCTTTCCACATCTAGCAGCTCCCAAATGGTTTGTTTTTCCAGGTGATCAGGGCACGCAGGATAACCCGGTGCAGGTCTGATTCCACAATATTCTTCTGAGATCAATTGCTCGTTTGAAAGACTTTCATCCTTCTGATAACCCCAGTAGTATGTTCTTACTTCTTTGTGTAAAAACTCAGCAGCGGCCTCAGCCAAGCGATCAGCTAGTGCCTTTGCAAGAATGCTGTTGTAGTCATCATTGTTTTTTTCAAACGGCTCAATGATAGATTCCAAACCAAAACCAGAACTCACTGCAAAACAACCAACATAGTCTTTGATTGTTCCTTGTGGTGCAACAAAATCTGATAAAGCTAAATTCGGTTGTGAACTTGTTTTAGCAGTTTGTTGACGGAGTGTTCTGAAAGTTTTGCCTTCAGTAGGTAAAACAATATCATCAGCATCATTGCTGTAGGCTTCAAAAAGTCCAAGTACAGCGCGTACTTCTAATTTTTGATTCTCAATAATATCGCCAAGCATTTGTTTTGCATCCAAGAAAAGATTTGTTGCTTGCTCACCAACTACCTTATCTTCTAGTATTGCAGGAAATTTTCCATGCAACTCCCATGTTTGAAAAAATGGTGTCCAATCGATGTAGCTTGCAACTGTTTTCAAATCCATTTTTTTCAAAACCGTAACCCCTTTGTGAGCAGGGTTGAATACCGTTGACTCATCAAATAGAAGTGAAGCCTTATTTTTTCTCGCATCATCAATTGACTTGAGTGCTTTTTGATTGTAGTGCTTTTCGTAATTGACTCGCACTTGCTCATATTCTGCTTTTACTTCTTTTTCGAAAGCAATTTTTTCTATTTCGTTTTCACTTACCAACTGGGTAATCACGGGCACAGCGCGTGATGCGTCGAGCACGTGAATTACATTTCCAGTATATGAAGGTGCAATTTTCACTGCTGTATGCACACGACTCGTGGTAGCTCCACCAATGAGCAGAGGTATGTTTAGATTGCGACGTTCCATTTCTTTTGCCACGTAGATCATCTCATCAAGTGATGGGGTAATGAGTCCACTTAAGCCAATTGCATCAACCTTTTCCTTGATTGCAGTTTCGATTATTTGCTCTGCTGGTACCATCACACCGAGATCAATGATCTTGTAGTTGTTGCAACCCAGAACAACACCAACAATATTTTTTCCAATATCGTGAACGTCGCCTTTAACGGTTGCCAAAAGAATTTTCCCTGCTCCGTTGTTATTTTCAGCTTCACCGAGCGCTTCGCTTTCTGCAAGCAAGAAAGGTTCAAGAACTGCAACAGCTTTCTTCATTACTCGAGCAGATTTTACAACCTGTGGTAAGAACATTTTCCCTGCACCGAAAAGGTCACCTACAATATTCATTCCTGCCATGAGTGGACCTTCAATCACATGGATTGGACGGCCATATTTGACTCTAGCTTCCTCAGTGTCCACTTCAATGTAGTCAAGCATGCCTTTAACCAATGCATGTTCTAATCGCTTTTCAATGGTCCAATTGCGCCATTCTAAATCTTCAACTTTTTCTTTTGACTTCGTTGATTTGTTGTTATCAGCAAAACCGAGCAAACGTTCGGTAGCATCATCTCTTCTATTTAGCAGCACATCTTCAACTAGTGTGAGAAGTTCCTTTGGGATTTCGTCATACACTTCCAGTTGCGAAGGATTGACAATTCCCATATCCATTCCATGCTGTATACCATGGTAGAGGAATGCACTGTGCATAGCTTCACGAACATTGTTATTTCCTCTAAATGAAAACGAAACATTGGAAACACCTCCACTGATTAAGGCTCCTGGTAAGTTTTCTTTGATCCATTTCGTTGCTCTGAAAAAGTCTAGTGCGTTGTTGCGATGCTCTTCCATACCGGTACCCACTGGAAAAATATTCGGGTCAAAAATGATATCAGTAGGAGGGAAGCCAACTTGATTGACAAGAATTTTGTATGCTCTTTCACAAATTTCAATTCTTCTTTCATAGCTGTCTGCTTGGCCTTTTTCATCAAAAGCCATCACAATTACGGCCGCGCCATATCGTCTAACTTTTTTTGCTTTAGCAATAAAATCTTCTTCACCTTCTTTTAAAGAGATAGAGTTGACGATCGATTTTCCTTGTACGCATTTTAGTCCCGCTTCAATGATTTCCCACTTCGAAGAGTCGATCATGATTGGAACTCGCGCGATATCTGGCTCGGAAGCGATGAGATGCAAGAAACGTGTCATTGCTGCCGCGCCATCGATCATTGCTTCATCCATGTTAATGTCGATGATTTGTGCACCACCTTCAACTTGTTCGCGAGCTACGTTCAACGCCTCATCAAAATTTTGATCCTTGATAAGGTTTAAAAATTTCTTTGAACCAGTGACATTCGTTCGCTCACCTACGTTTATAAAATTCGAATCAGAAGTCGCGATAAGCCCTTCCAATCCGCTGAGTTTTATTTTAATATTATTAGTCATGACAATTAAGCAAGAGTTGTTGAAGCAAGAGCGATTCGTGGTGAATATGTTTTCGCCACATTTGCAATAGCCTTAATGTGATCTGGAGTAGTGCCGCAGCACCCACCAACGATGTTGACCACGCTTCTTTCCAAATATTCTTTTATCAATTCGGCCATTTCCTCTGGCGATTGGTCGTAGTGTCCCATAGCATTAGGTAGACCAGCATTCGGATAAGCGCTCACTAAGCAAGGAGATTCATCAGACAGGATTTGCACGTAAGGCTTCAGCTGTGATGCACCTAGAGCGCAATTAAAGCCGATACTTAGAAGCGGAACGTGTGATAATGAAATATTGAAGGCCGATGCGGTTTGTCCTGAAAGAGTGCGGCCGCTGGCATCGGTAATGGTTCCACTCGCCATGATTGGGAGTTGTACATTTTTTTCATCCATTAATTCTTGAATGGCAAAAAATGCAGCCTTTGCATTCAAAGTATCAAAAATAGTTTCTACCAAGAATGCGTCGACTCCACCTTCCAATAGACCAGCAGCTTGTTCTTTATATGCGATAACAAGTTCATCAAATGTGATCCCTCTGAATCCGGGATCATTGACATCTGGAGAAAGTGAAGCTGTTTTATTAGTGGGGCCAATGGCACCTGCGATAAACTTTTGCTTATCGCGGCCATATTTAGCGTAATATCTCTCTCTTGCTTTTGCAGCACAATGCACAGCTTCGACGTTGATTTCATAAGCTAATTCGCTCATGTCATAGTCAGCAAGTGAAATAAGTTGAGCATTGAAAGTGTTGGTTTCAACGATATCAGCCCCTGCTTCAAAATATTGAAAGTGTATATCTTCGATGATATCAGGGCGAGTCAAGCAGAGAAGGTCATTATTGCCTTTTACAAGACTAGTGTGATTTTTGAATCGCTCTCCTCTGAAATCCGCTTCTTCAAGAGTATGACGCTGTATCATGGTACCCATTGCACCATCCAGAACCAAGATTTTTTCTTTTGCGATTTCCTGAATACTTTTTTGCATGTTATAAAGCTCCTTTAAAGGGTGTTTGCTTTAGCAAAAAATCAGGAGGGGTGGATTCAAAGAATTTTGAATCGCCTCATCTCTTCCCAATTACTTGGGTTGGAGTTGGCACCATTGCATCCTTTGTGAGGAGCCGGTTGCCAAGACATCATCGGGCCATTTCCCTCCGTCTTTCTTGATAAAGCGATGCAAATGTAATAAATTTTTACCATTTTTGACATCTAATAAAATAACCAATGAAAAAACTCTACACTCTGTTTTTAGCTTCAATCTTATGTGGCGGAGCTTTCGCACAGGATCCATACTTTGAGCTTTTTGTCTTGTCAAGTGACTATGTGGCACTATCGAATTCAACTTCTTTAACGCAAGGTATTCCTTATGATGATCCAGAGTATGAGGTAAATATTGGATTTGAGTTTGACTATCTCGGAAACACTTTTTCTAATATCATTTTTGGTGGATATGACAGTTATGGATGTGAACTCCTTTTTTATAGCGAAGGATTCACCCCTCCTTTTCACCAAATTTCGCCATATATGATGGACATTATTGATGGACAATTAGATAACAATGGAAAGGCTGATACTGACATTCGATATATCACAGAGGGTGAGCCCGGCGCAAGAATTTTTAAGCTTGAATGGTCGAATGTTGCGTTTTACAACGAGGGTAGTCCGTATGCAATGCGCATGAACCTTCAGGTTTGGCTCTATGAGCAAGATAATGCAATAGAATTTCACTATGGTCCAAGAACTACACTTGATCACTCAGTCATTACTGATTATGTAGGTGTTCCAGTAACTTTTATGAGAAACTTCAATCTTGATACCTTCACTTGGGAAGACGGTTTTATGTTGACAGGTGATCCTGCGAATCCATCATGGATGAATATGAACGATGGAGCGGCTTTGGGAACTAACCAACATTTGACAGAAACGCCGCCAAATGGCATGGTTTATAGATTTTTTCCATTGCTTGTCGGTGTTGAAGAAACCTCAGAGAAAACGGTTTCGATCTATCCAAATCCGGCCACTGATTTTCTTCAAATGAATAGAAACACGGAGGAGGCTGCTTTAGTGACTATTCATAATAGCCTTGGCCAAATTGTTTGGTCGAATTCAATGACAGGGTCGGTTAATAAAATCGACTTGAATGGGTTTTCTGCAGGTGCTTATATTCTTCAGGTTGAGAATAAAAACTCGTTTGTAACAGAACGCTTTATCGTGAGATAAACATTTACCTATTACATTTGCCACCCGAATTAATACATAATTAAACAATAATATGTCTTATCTATTTACGTCAGAATCTGTTTCTGAAGGGCATCCAGACAAGGTTGCGGATCAGATTTCAGATGCACTTATTGATCACTTCTTAGCATTCGATGCGGATAGTAAAGTAGCGTGTGAAACGCTCGTTACTACTGGTCAAGTAGTGTTGGCTGGTGAGGTAAAATCTAAAGCTTACTTGGATGTACAAGAAATTACTCGTGGAGTAATTCGCCGCATCGGATACACTAAAAGCGAATACATGTTTGAAGCAAACTCTTGTGGTGTGCTTTCAGCAATTCACGAGCAATCACCAGATATCAATCAAGGTGTTGAACGTAAAAAGAAAGAAGACCAAGGTGCAGGTGACCAAGGTATGATGTTCGGATATGCATCGCGCGAAACAGATAGCTACATGCCACTTCCTTTGGAATTGTCGCACTTGCTATTGAGAGAACTTGCTGCTATTCGCAAGGCTGGTAAGCAAATGAAATATTTGCGTCCAGATGCTAAGAGCCAAGTAACTATCGAGTATAGCGATGATCACCAACCAATCGCCATCTCTGCTATTGTTATCAGCACTCAGCATGATGACTTTGATAAGAGCGATAAGAAAATGTTGGATCAAATCAAGAAGGATGTTCAAGACATCTTGATTCCTCGCGTTATGAAGGGCCTTCCTGCTCGTGTTCAGAAATTATTCAAGACAAAATATGTGCTTCACGTAAATCCAACTGGAAAGTTTGTGATTGGCGGACCACACGGAGATACTGGTCTTACAGGTCGTAAGATTATCGTTGATACCTATGGTGGAAAAGGAGCTCACGGTGGTGGTGCTTTCTCTGGAAAGGATCCTAGCAAGGTAGACCGCTCTGCGGCATATGCTACACGTCACATCGCGAAAAATCTTGTAGCATCAGGTGTTTGTGATGAGGCCTTAGTTCAAGTTGCTTATGCTATCGGTGTTGCTCAACCAGTAGGTTTCTATGTGAATACTTATGGCACAGCAAAAGTGAAAGCATCAGATGGAGAAATTGCAAATAAGCTTGCAAAGATTTTTGATATGCGTCCATACGCTATTGAAGAGCGTTTCAAACTTCGTACTCCAATCTATGAAGAAACTGCAGCATACGGCCACATGGGACGTAAGCCTGAAGTAAAAGAGAAATCATTCATCAAGGCTGACAAAACAGTTCTTAAAGTAAAAGTGAAGTTGTTCCCTTGGGAAGAACTTGACTACGTTGAGAAAATCAAGAAAGCTTTCAATGTGAAATAATTTCAATTGATAATATTCTAAATGCCGACTCCAAAAGAGTCGGCATTTTTTTTATCTTGCCTCGTCATGAATCAGAACTGTAGTGGGATGAATTGGAAGTGGGTTAAAGTAATCGTGTTCTATGTTTTTTTAATGGTGCTTTCTATAGCATCATTAGCTCAAACATCAGATTCCATTAGTGTTTCTGATATCCCGTCGTTGAAGTTTACCAAGGAGATTGCTACCTCACGTTTATCACATCTTCCTTTTAGAGAAGAGATCGCAAAGACACTTGCATGGAATTGGACCAACCTCGGTCCGAATATCCAACCGATTGAAAATAGACCTGGGGGCAAGGCATTGCCAACCTATGCAATCAATCGCGGTAACGGCACTGGTCGAATCAACTACCTCTGCCAACATCCCAAGTTTCATGATATTTTGTTTGCTTGCTCGCCCACTGGTGGGGCATGGGTTTCTTTTGATCAAGGAAATAATTGGACCATTGCAGGAACTGATCGACTCAATATCTCAGGTGTTTCCTCTATTTCTCCAGATGCAAAAAAGAAAGATAGATGGTGGCTTGCAACAGGAGATGGTGATGATGTTTTTCAATTCACAGATGGAGTTTGGATGACCAATGATGGTGGAATAAGCTATCAAAATATTAATGGTAAAATTCCAGGGAAACAACTTCCTTTTGGCGATCCACAAGATTTTTATGGTCAAATTTCTGATGTAAAATCAAACCCTAAATACCCCAATCAACTTTTCGTTGCATCTAATCGTGGTCTCTATGTTACTACGGATGCAAGGTTTCCAGAGATCTTAGAATGGGAAAAGATTTATGATGGGCATTTTTATGACATCAAAATTTTCAATGGAAAAAGAAGAGTCAAGGATTTTATTATCGCATCTGGTAGTCATTTAGCGTGGAGTAAAAATGGAGGTATGACATGGGAATTAGCGGAAGCTCCAAGCTATAGCAATAAGGAAAAACTTCCATTTGTAAGGATGGTCGTGCTTTGGCACAAAGCGTATAATGATGAGCTGATGGTGGCAGTGACCAATGCAAAAGAGCTCACTCAAAGCCTTACAGGTGAGGGCAGTCTTTATTCCTTCAATATTCGAACGAAGCAATGGACATTTATTCGCTCCTTGAAAAAAGATTTAAATAATATGATCACGACGCGTGCTAGAGCGATAGCACTCGACCCACAAAATCCTGAGAAAATTATTCTTGGAAATGTTCAACCATTATTCATTTCGAAAGATAAAGGCAACACATTTTCACGAATTGAAAAAAATCAGATGCATGATGATTGTCACCATATTCTGTTTTCTTATGATGGTAAAAAAGTCTGGGCTTCGCATGATGGCGGGGTAAGCGTTAGTAAAGATGGAGGAAACACTTGGCGGGTATCTGATAACGGAATAGGTGCTGCAAACATTTTTGGAGTAAGCAGTGCTCAAACTTCCTCACCGCAAGTTTTATATGGTGGATATGATGTTGGTGGCAATTTGTTGCGAGATAGTATTTGGTCACATGTGAGTTGGGGAGACGGATTCGAAACGATCATTCATCCAACAGATCCCAATATTATGTTTACCACGATGCAGAATGGAAATATTCAGAAGACTACGGATGGAAGTAATTTCGATGAGGGTAAAGATCCTGCTTCGGCAAAAACCGAATGGCATACATGGATTGATATGCATCCTACGAATCATCAAATGGTATTTTGCGCAGGAGCCAAACTTTCTCGTTCGGTAGATTTAGGAAGCACTTGGCAAACGATTTTTGAGCCGGCAAAGAAAGACAAAGGGCTTTATAATGCTTATCGTTTTTTCTTCAGCAATGATCACCCAGGAGCTGCGTATGTTTATGTGCTTGATACCACAAGATTAGCACCTCAAATCTGGCGAACATTTAACGTAACTGTAACTGATCCAAATGATATTATTTGGGAAAAAGTTGCTGATCTTCCTGTTAAAGGATGGATCATGAGTATTCAAGTAGATCCATTCGATCCGAAACAATTTTGGGTGCTTTATGCGGGACAAGAAAGAACAGGAAAATTATGGCGTTTTGATGGCACTGATTATAATGATGAAACATCAAATCTTGGTTGGTCAAAATGCGAGTCAATGATTCTTCAAAAAGGAACTGAAAGAAGACTTTATATCGGCAGCAATTATGGCGTCTTTACTAGGCGATGGAATGAGTCGCAATGGACATTATTGACAGGATTGCCAGGCACACAGATCAAATCACTAGACATTAATTACGTTGCGAATAAATTGGTCGTTGGCACCTATGGGCGTGGCGTTTGGTGGGGCGATCTGCTGCAGAGATAACTCGTCATTTATTGAAACGCAGTACGATTCGATCTACGCCAGGTAATGTGCTCGATTCCTGAAGAGTTTGTGCATTTAATATTCTCACATCATTTTCCTGAATGACATACAACTGATTATTGACGTTGTCATAAGTTATTTGTGAAGGAACGTATGCAGATCCTGAAGCCACAATATTTCCATTCAAACTATAACGACGTAGACCATCCGTATGCTGAATGAAAAGTACGCCGTCTTGTAAGTGAGCGTAGGTTACTTCACTGCTTGGTGCAAACCTAAAGTTGGTCCATTCATCAATATAATTTCCGGATACTTTATAGATGTTCTGCTTGTATTCTTCTGCCGATTGATAAATCCAAATATTATCTTCACTTAGAGCATTCATCCATTGTATTTCTGAAGAAAGTGGAGTAGAGTGAATCAATATTCCAGAAGACTTTTGATATACCTCAATTCGGAATTGTGAGTTTGTTTGATTACTAGTAGCAACGATTACTTTCGAATCGGTCACAGCAATTTTTTTCGGAAAAAAATTTCCGATGATATTGAATTGGCTGACACCAGATCCAGTGCCGCTGAATGCACGAACGCTACCATCCTTGCATGCCAGCCAGTATGTGCGTGAGGCAGCATGCCAGGTCGCATCATTCCAAAGAATATCACTCAAAGGAAATGGAGCTGGTGTTGAAGAAATATTGACGCCATCATCCATTCGTAGTGCGTTTAGTCCATCACTAGTATTTCCTGCAATGAGAACACTTTGAGCGTAATAGTCTGGCTGTATAAATACAAGTTGCAAGGGTAAAATAAAACTAGGCTGCCACTGATTGTTCTGAAGTTTTTGAGCCTCTAACATGTTTGAACCTTGCTGATTAAAACCAATAACTTCGATTAGTTCGCGCGGTGCTTCGAAGATTTTAAACTCCCGGATGGCGAGGCTTTCATTTGTCCCATCAGACACTCTAAATTGTAAATAATAGTCTCCTGTTGGAAGGTAGATGTCATCAATAATTATACTGCCATCAATTTCAAAATAGGTATTGAAGAGTCCAAACGATTTTGTGGCAAGAACTTGTTGATTAGCACTATTAAAAACCGCCACCACCGCCGATTCGAGCTGTGTTTCATCAGAAAGGTTTGCACTAAACTGAATTTGTTGTCCAAAGTTATAGCTCGATTGAAAAGGAGCAGTCACCTCAATCAGCGGAGGATTGCCATCTTCTTTTTTACATGAAAAAAGTAATAGCACAACTAATATGTATAATAGACGCTTCATTTCGTTAATAAGTCATACAAAGTGAACCTGTAGAACCCTAGTCTTTTGTGTCTAAATTGGTAGTTTTCAAGGCTATAATATTTTGAACAATCCACGTTCATTAAAATGCGGATAAAGTCAAGTCACGACATCGAATATAAGTCAACAACTTCTAAATTTGGCATCCCTCAAAATGGACGGACAAGATAACAGACAAAAACGAAGAGATCGTATGCAGGGCATACGAGATGCCATGAACTCTGCTATGGGTGTGGAAATGGGAAAGCTCCCACCACAAGCAGTAGATCTGGAGGAGGCTGTATTGGGTGCAATGATGTTGGAGCAAGGCTCGTTGAATGCAGTCATAGACATCCTCAAGCCTTCAAGCTTTTACAAAGAAGCACACGCAAAAATTTACGAAGCAATTATGCTTCTTTTCTCAAAGGGTGAGCCTGTAGATATTCTTACAGTGACACATGCTTTGAGAAAAGCTGCATCACTCGAAATTGTTGGAGGGCCTCTTTACATATCGCAACTTACTAATCGCGTTGCTTCTTCTGCAAATATTGAGACACACGCTAGAATCATTGCACAGAAGCATATTCAGCGTGAGTTGATTCGTATTTCAAGTGAAATCATTCGCGATGCGTATGATGAAACCTCAGACGTTTTTGATTTGTTAGACAAAGCTGAAAGTAATCTTTTCCAAGTTGCTGAAGGAAACATCCGAAAGAACTACGACAAGATGAGTATGTTGATCAAGACGGCGTTAGACCAGATTGAAACTGCTCGACAAAATACTAGTGGTGTCAGTGGTGTACCTACAGGCTTCACTGCTCTAGACCGTGTTACAAGCGGTTGGCAGAATTCGGATATGATCGTTGTTGCTGCACGTCCAGGTATGGGTAAAACAGCATTCGTTCTTTCGATGGCCCGTAACATGGCCGTGGAGTTCCAAAGACCGGTGGCTTTGTTCTCTCTGGAGATGTCTAGTGTGCAGCTCGTTCAACGTTTGATTGCGAGCGAAACGGAAATTGATGCAGAGAAACTTCGTAAAGGAAATCTTGCTGATCATGAATTCCACCAACTGCACCAACGTATTTCTCGTATTGCTGAAGCGCCTATTTACATTGACGATACTCCTGCGTTGTCTGTTTTTGAATTACGTGCAAAATGCCGTCGTTTGAAAGCACAGCACGGTATACAAATGATCATCATCGACTACTTGCAATTAATGACTGCCGGAGGAGATAATAAGGGCGGAAATCGTGAACAAGAAATCTCGACTATATCTCGTTCGATCAAGCAAATCGCAAAGGAATTGGATGTGCCTGTTATTGCACTTTCTCAGTTGTCACGTCAGGTGGAAACGAGAGGTGGAGATAAGCGACCACTATTGAGTGACCTTCGTGAATCGGGTGCGATTGAGCAGGATGCCGATATCGTAGCATTCATCTATCGTGCGGAATACTATGGCATCAACGAAGATGCGGATGGTAATCCAACGCAAGGAAAAGCAGAAATCATTATCGCAAAACATAGAAATGGATCGTTAGAGGACGTGCCACTTCGATTTATTGGACGACTCGCGAAGTTTGCCAACTTGGATGGTTTTGACTATGACAATCCAGATTATAGTAAAACAATTCAAGCAAATACATCATTTACTTCTGGTGGGCAGGCTGGCGCATCAGGAGGCGCAACTACCATCACAGTAGCATCGAAATTGAATACGATGTTAGATGATGATGAACCGTTTGATTACGGTGGTGAGCCTGCTCCTTTTTAATTATATTTGACATGGCGCGAAGGTTGCCAAGGAGGAAGCAATGAAAAAGTGGATCGTCATCTTATTCTGTAGTTTTATTACTATTACCTCGACAGCGGGAAAGATTCTTATTCCGATGGACGAGAGCCAAACCAATCACTTGAAGGCGTATGGAATGGCTTATTGGATTCTCGAAAACAAAATCAATATCGAATGGCTTTTGAATTATCGCGGAGGAAGTTTTCTTGTCGATAATTATCCTGATATTACCAAGGAATGCCAAATTCGTGGAGTCGGATTTCAAGTCATTGCAGATGTTCAGGCACAACAAATTTACAATGAGATCAATGATCCAGAAGTAAATATGGAGCGCGTGAAATTAGAAGTCGCTCCGAAAATAGCTGTGTATTCTCCTCAAGGTAAACAACCTTGGGATGATGCTGTAACACTCGTTCTCACTTATGCCGAAATTCCTTACACCATCATTTATGATAGAGAAATTGTAAAAGGAGAGCTTGTAAAATATGATTGGCTTCACTTACATCATGAAGACTTTACCGGACAGTATGGTAAGTTTTATGCAAACTATAAGAATGCAGCTTGGTATCAAGATGAAGTGAAAAGTCAAGAAGCATTGGCTTCTGAATTAGGCTTCTCAAAAGTTTCTCTAATGAAACGTCAAGTAGCGGTGAATATCCAAGAGTTCGTAGTGGGTGGAGGCTTTCTATTTACGATGTGCAGTGGAACGGACAGCTACGATATTGCGCTTGCCGCAGTGAATGTCGATATTGTTGAAAGTGTATTTGATGGCGATCCTAGTGATCCGCAAGCGCAGAATAAATTGAACTTTGACAATGCGTTCGCATTCAAGGATTATCGCATCGAAAAAAATCCAATGATCTATGAATTCTCTTCTATAGATGGATCTGAGGATCACGGAAAAATAGGGGAGATGAACGACTTTTTTACCCTATTTGATTTCAGTGCTAAGTGGGATATTATTCCAACCATCCTAACGCAAAATCACACACAAGTGATCAAGGGATTTATGGGGCAGACAACATCGTTTCGCGAGCAATACATGAAGAGTAATGTCACTATCATGGGTGAGACTAAAAGAACGAATACTGCAAAATATATTCATGGAGAATTAGGACAAGGACAGTGGACTTACTATGGCGGCCATGACCCAGAAGATTATCGTCACTTGGTTGGAGATCCGCCGACAGACCTCAATTTACATCCCAATTCTCCCGGCTACCGCCTTATCTTAAATAACATTCTATTCCCCGCAGCAAAAAGGGAAAAGCAGAAAACATGAGAAATTCGAAATTCGCGCTTCGCTAATTCTCAATTCTCAATTCTCAATTCTCAATTCTTACTTATCAGTAATTGGTTATTGGCTCTTGGAATTTGTTCTCGGCAAAGCCGAGATCATTTGTCCCTTGTCATTTGTCCCTTGTCATTTGTCCCTTGTCATTTGTCATTTGTCTCTTGTCAATGGAAGTGATTCGATCCCCGATGGTGAGTTGATCTACAACTTCCATTCCTTCGATGACTTTGCCGATAATGGTATAGCGGCCGTCTAGTGAGGGCATGAGGCTGTGGGTGATGAAGAATTGACAACTCTCGGTATCCTTACCAGCACTTGCCAATCCGATAGATCCTCGCTCATAACGCAGCGTTGTAAATTCACTTCGCATAGGTTGGTCTAGACCGCCCATACCGTTTCCTATAGGACAACCTCCTTGTGAAACGAAGTTGGCTACTATGCGATGAAAATACTTGTCATTATAAAAATCATCTTCTACTAATTTGGTAATGAGTCCTACAGATGTGGGTGCTTCGTTAACATAGAATTCTGTGGTGAATTTTCCTTTCGTTGTTGTCCATTTCATCGTTACAATATTCGGTAGTGAAGCGATGAAGTCCCAGTTAGGTTGATAAGTGCTTGTTGGTTTTGCTTCATCTATTTTGTTTGGAAGCATTGCATTGTGCGCTCTAACTAATGCGTTGTATGATTCTATATCCCTTGGCAGGGTTAGCCCTTTTAATGCAGCGCTAATTGCCCCGTCGAGCTTGAGCATTTCCTCATCATGAAACTTCTTTTCAGTAGCGTCTGAAAGATATACTCCAAATGTTTCCATCACTCCCGTATTACCCAAGGAAAGGGCGGATGCAATTACTTCAGAAAACTGCACGGTGCCTTTCCATTGATCTTTGCTGTGAATGCTCACGAGGGCTTGCGCCGCGGCATAAGTGATGACCTGCGATTTTTCTTTCAATAGAATATCGATCAATTGATCTGTCCTATCAGGGGCTTGACCGAGTGCAAGTAAAAAAAATGATTTATCGTATTCATTCGTTGCAGCGTAATAGTTAGCCAAACATTCTTCTCCCGATGCATCCGCACCGTTTGTTATATTGAGCTTCGAAACGATTGCCTTGATTTGCGCAGAGCGAGATACTGTAGCAGCTGCAATACTTTCTAATTCACTGGCAGAAATTTTACCTAGACTCTCTAAAGCCTCGAGTACTACCAAATCATTGGAATGTGATAGCGTTTCGATGGCTAAGGATGATTTATATTTTCCATTCTTCGCGAGCAATCGAATGGCTTGCACATTTAATCTGTAATCGGAGTTGTTTGCCTTTGAAATGGCCGCTAATAGGTCATTTCCTTCATTATTATTTAATTTAGAAATGATGGTGATCAAGGATATACGAACGTCGGGATCGCGTTCGGTTTTGATCCATTGCATGAAGTAAGCTCCATGACTTGCAAACCAATCTCCGTTGAACGATGCGATCCCATTTGCCAAAGCAATTTTAGCAGCTCTCGAAGCGGTTTGTAATGCAAACTGTGCTCTGCGCGGGAGTTCTGGTGCGTATATTTTATTTCTATGCAGATATGTCATCGCATAACCGAGTCCAATCTGCACTTCTTCTGAATTGATTTCTACGTTGGATAAAAACTCAACAAATTCATTTTCGCTTTCGTCATAAATGAAAGCACCCACTGTTTTTTCTTTAGAAGTGATATTGATTTTTGGATCGAAAAGTTTAGCAGCCGCGATGATTAGTTCTTTCAGTACTGCTGGAGCTTTTTCTTTTCTACCCCACGAAATCAAGTATGCAACGTCATTAGAAGTTCCTGTTTGGCCGATTGAAAAAGCGGCGTTGGCGCGAACTCCATCATCTTCATCCTGTAGCAAAAGATAGAGATCGGGTAGTAGGGTAGAGTCTTGTAGTGAGCCGCAGAGCAATGCCGCCGCCGCTCTCAATTCTTTTTTTTCACTGGTAAAAAAACTCTTCACCTTTTTGCTATCACGAGCATCTGCTGCTTTGTAAAGTTCTTGTTTTTGGGGATCGCCAAATGAGTTGAACTCTTTCGTTTCTGAAGAGCAACTTGTGATGCTGAGAAGTAAGAGTGAAAAAAGATTGAGAATTGTCCATTTAATCATGGACTCAATATACTAGATTATTCTTTATCCATCATAATTTCCATTTGGAAATAGCCGAAGTGGTCGTTGATAGAATGAATCTGGTATTTTATATCGTCAATAGATCTTTTTGCAATAGTAAGAAGTCCAAGACCTGCTCCTCCTTTGTAGGTGAAGTCTTCATTGCAAAGTGTTTCGATATATAATTTGCGAAGCGCATTTTTATCTAGAGAAACAACGTCATTCATTTTTTTCTCTAGGCGAGGTTGATCAGACTTGAGAAGCAGATTGCCTGTAAAAACATGGTAGCCTGCCTTGCTGCGAGAAAGAATGAGATAAGCATGCATTCTACCGTTTGAGTCTTTTGCACCATGAAGCGAAGTATTTTGTAGGATCTCGATGAGAACGCTACAAATTCTGCGCATGGTTTGTCTCTTATCTCCGGCTTCCATTATAGAGCTTTCGATGAGCTTGATGGTAGAATCTACTTTTGTTTGAGAAAAGTCGCCGAAGTGGCTGAAAACAAGGGTTTCCTTCATAGGAGAGTTCAAAGTTTCCATCACCAAATGGTGGTAGATGCTTTGAATTTCTTCTAATGATTTGCCTGCTATTGCTGTCATTCTGTGGCTATCGGTTCCTTGTTTCGTTGTGCAAATATACTTAAATTTCGACGAAACCCAAAAAAATATTGACGAATCGCTATTTTTAATAGCTGAGTCTCAGTATTAGAGAGTTTAATCGAAATCAAATGTATAGGATGAATCGGATATTCCTACAGCTGAAAAACGGAATTTATAAACAATACCCCTGCTAACTTCTACACGCTTAGAAGTTGAGCAGGGGATTGACTAGGGTTAATTAAGAAAGACGCATATCAACCGTTACTCAACATGCGGAAAGAATTTTTAGGAAGAATAAACTCACCATCCTCTGGTCTGCGAATCATTTGATAGAATTCTTGACACAAATAATTCACTGGCCTACGAAAAGGTCTGTTTTGAAGATAGCTTTCCCAAACTTCCAACGCCAACTTCTTCGTTACATTCCATGCATATGGATTGTAGCCATTTGGTCTTGCAAAACTGTCAATGTGCATTTTTACTTCTTGTAGGGTTGTCATAATATATCGTTGTTTGAATTTGACGATACAAATGACCTACTGTTGATTGTAACGTATTTACAACCAAAAAAAAACTTCTATTTTTTTCTGAAATTATTGATAGCGCTCGAAAACCCGAGCGATTCTTGACTGAATCTCTTTCTTCAAAACTTCTGGTGCCAGGACCTCTACGCGAGGCCCCTGACTCAAAATAAAGGCGTATAACTCTTCTGTTAATGACACCTCCAACTCAATCTCTATTTGATCTGCGGATTCATTTATGACACGCTGACTTGTGTGAATGGGTTGACTCATTACAAAGCGACCTGAATAACCATCAAACTTCAATCTTACCTTCTCGGGCTGCGATTGACTTTCTGTGATACCAATGCTATACTTAAAGATTATATCTGGGTTAAAGCTTTTAGCTATTTCAAAAACCTCAGTGGTCACCTCCAACTTTTCAATTCTCTCTAAACCAAAAGTGGCAACAGCCTTGCGCTCTGGATTCCATGAAATCAAATACCAACGGTTTACATACTCTTTCAGCAGATATGGATGCAGCACGTAATCCTTCACTTGATTGTCCTGAAATTTTCTATAACTTAATCGAATGCATTGTTTTTCCTTGATCGCATTCAATAAAGATCCTAGATAGGCTCTGCCTTTAATTACAGTGCTTTTTTCAAACTGAATGATATTCTCAAGTCCTTGCTCATCGGGGCGTGGACTGATGTTTACACGACTGATAATTTTTTCAATAGCACTTTCATATTGCTGAAAAATGGGAACCTCTTTGAATTGATCCAATGTAGCTACTGCAAAACGAAGCGCTTGAAGATCCTCATCACCGAGGCTCATATCGGATATCGAATACTCTGGATCAGTGTAGAAGTAGCCACCATGTTGTCTGCTGTAGGCAATTGGGGCATAGTAGCCGAGTTCGCCTTCATTTTTCATGGCCCAAATATCCTTGTCGATAGTGCTCAATGAAATGGCATCGCCACCGCTACCATACAACGCTTCCTCACATGCCGCGCGCAAATCTTCTCTCGATGGATAAGGCTTACCAGGATTGGTAAGGCATCTATCGATGATACGAAATCTAAGAAGCGCGTATTTGTTAGCAGGCATGCTTTAATTTTTCTCTGCTCAAAATAACAACAGAACTCATCATTTTTTACAGAAAACTTTTGCACTTGCTTTATTTTTATACCGATGAAAAGAAAGGTTGTACAACGACTTTCCATAATTGGAATATTATTCATTGTCGGCTATGTCGGTTATCTCTACCGGTATGAAATCATGGGGTCATACCGTGATAAATTTGGTTGGGACCTGCCTGAAAATCCTCGTCCTGAGGGAATGTCAACTATCGACTGGGCGGAGCTGAATTACTCTAAACAAATGAAAGAGTTGGCGAAGGAATATGATGTTCCCTATTCCTATTTGATGGCGCTGGTAATTCTTGAATGCGGCGGCGACAAGCCAGCAGGGCGTCGATTTGAGAAACACATCAAAAAGAAATTAGAGAAGGTGAAAAAGGGAACTGTTAATCGCTTGGAGAATGTAAAAGCGTCTCATCTTAATAATTGCGATGATGGTTGTTTAGAAAATCTTGCCACAAGTTGGGGACCTTTTCAATTGATGGGATACAAGGCTGTTGCATTAGACGCCACTGTAGCGGAGCTTCGCCATGAAGATAAGGCAGCCGAAATAGGAGTGAAGTGGATCGCAAAAGAGTATGGCCATTTTCTTAGAAAAAAGAAATTCAAAGACGCTTTTCACTACCACAACACTGGTCAGCGTTTTCCATTATCAGGCAGACCAAAAACACACAGCCCATACTATGTTTCAGATGGGCTGCGGTATATGAAAGAATTTGATAAACGAGAAAAAAACAATCGTCCTTAGAATGGAAGATCGTCTTCGATTGGATCAGTGATCGTATCAATCGGAGATGGAGGAGGAGGCATATCATTGCCACCCATCGGTGCATTTGCTGAAGCTCCTAGGTTTTCTATTTTCCAAGCCACAAGACTGTTGAAGTATTTATCTTGCCATTCTCTACCACGAATGTCGAATAACACCTTTACTTTATCACCACTCTTGAAACCATTCACAAGTGTTGTTTTGTCTTTCAATAATTCGAACATGATATGCTGCGGATATTGATCTTCTGTGCTCAAAACAAATTCTCTTTTTGTGAAGCCTCCCTTCAATTCTTTTTCATCAAAGATTACTTTGATTTTTCCTGTAATTTCCATTTCTATCGTGATGTTAATTGTTGAACGCTAATAGTGTGAGCCAAGCCTCATGCACGTTTCCTGCATTGAGTAATTCTACCGCTCGGTGGTGTAAAGCCTGCTCTAGTGCCGTCGCATCGTCTTCTAATTCTATAAAAATCTCCGCGAGTTCTGTAAGTTTATATTCATTCACTGAGGTCTCATCAGGAAGCACTTCTACATTTCCTAATTGGCCCAAATGATTTCCGGAAAGAATTGAAGACAGACGAATGTCACTTGGTATTTGATCTACGCCGATTCCCATTTTTTGATTTGGTTTTGCTACTTCAAATAATCCTTGTGAGGCACGCGTGTACCAATCTCCTCCTAGTCTTGCAACTTGATCAATTTTAAATGGGTCAATTAAGCCATTTTCTCCGATTACTTTTTCATCGATATGCATGCGAAGTACTTCGCAAATAACTAAGTTTCCCGCACCACCTTCGGTGCCGAGTTCGATGATTTGATTAACGCGACACTCAAACTGCACTGGTGATTCCGCTACTCGAGGTGGCTTCACCATTTCTGAAGGTAATTCTGTAAATCCTGCTTTGACAAATTCATTAATTCCTTCAGGATATTCAACACTTGCCAAAGAGGTCTGCTGTACCATATCGTAGTTAACGATATTAATAACGCACTCGCTTACTTTTTTCACATTTTCAAACGTGTGCTTTGTCGTATTGTCGCGTCCTCTCCGCGCTGGAGAGAAGATCAGAATGGGAGGATTGGCGCTGAATATATTGAAAAAGCTAAACGGCGAAAGATTAACTCTTCCTTGTTCGTCGATGGTGCTTGCGAAGGCAACAGGACGAGGCGCTACCGCTCCTTGCAACATCAGTTGCAACTTCATCACCGGAAGTTCTTTCGGATTAATCGTTATCATTTTTTTTATAAAAGAGAAAAGCTTAAGGACGAATGTTTCCATTCTCGTCAAGACTTTCCATTACTTTTTTCTTTAAGTCTTCTTTGAAGTCTACAATGCGCTGGAGCAAAAGATCATCTCCACTTGCAAGGATCTGCGCGGCGAGAATGCCTGCATTTCTTGCACCATTTAATGCGACTGTTGCCACAGGAACACCTGCAGGCATTTGAAGAATAGATAATACGCTATCCCATCCGTCGATAGAGTTGGATGAATGAATAGGAACTCCGATAACAGGAAGTGGCGACATTGATGCTGCCATTCCTGGTAAATGCGCTGCTCCACCGGCACCTGCAATAATTACACGCAATCCACGTTGGTGCGCATTTTTTGCATAGTCAAACAATCGTTCTGGAGTGCGGTGTGCACTTACTACCGTCATTTCATAGGGCACATTCAAAGAATCAAGCACATCCGCAGCTTGTTGCATGATGTTCAAGTCACTTTTGCTCCCCATGATAATTCCAACTTTGGCCATATTTTATGTATTAGTGGATGATTCCCGCTAAGGTGGCCGAAAGATACGATGCAAGCGTTCCGCATAGCAATGCACGCATACCCAATTTTGCTAAATCACCTCTTCGTGATGGAGCAATTTCTCCAATACCGCCGATTTGCATACCAACGCTAGAGAAGTTTGCAAATCCGCAAATCGCGATACTTACAATCAATAGTCCTTTCTCACTCATTATTGGAAGTGTTCCAGAGGTCAAGTTGCTAAATGCGACAAATTCGTTGATGGTTAATTTTTGACCGAGAAGTGCTGCAGCGTTAGACACATCTTCCATAGGTATTCCCATTGACCAAGCAATTGGGTAGAATAATTTACCGAAAACAAAATCCAATGAAAGCATTGGGTGAATCGCGCCAAGTCCATAGTTGATCAATGCTACAAGAGCAATGAATCCAATCAACATTGCGATCACATTCAATGAAATTTTCATTCCATCTGAAGCACCATGACTGATTGCATCAATGAGGTTTTTGTATTGGCTTTTTACTTCGAGTTTTACCTTTCCCATTGTTTCGCTTTCCTCTGTTTCAGGATAAACGATCTTCGAGATGACTAGCGCACCAGGAGCAGCCATCAAGCTCGCTGCGATAAGGTATTCAGCCTTTGCTCCCATGTTAGCGTAAACAATCAAAATACCACCAGCTATGCAGGCAAGGCTTCCCGACATTGAAGCTAGCAATTCACTTTTAGTCATACCTGGCAAATAAGGACGAATCATTACTTGCGCTTCAACTTGACCAACAAATGCACTCGCTACGTTGCTGAGGGCTTCGGCGCCGCTCACACGCATCACGAAATTCATGGCCTTTGCGATGATAGCAACTAGTTTTTGCATGAATCCTATGTGATAGAGTAAAGCCACAAGAACACATACAAGAATGATCGTGGCCATTACACTAAAAGCAAATACAAATCCTCCTACACGATAGTCCATTACCCCATCAGGAGTATTGACCATTACCCCTCCAAAAACGAAGCCTGCGCCTTGTTTTGCGAAGAGTTCAATCTTTTCCATCCCTTTTCCCAGTTGTTGGAAAAACCACGTTACAGGCTGCACTTTTAAGATGAGTACTGCTATAATGGTTTGGAGTAAAATACCAGAAATGACAAGGCGGTAATTGATGCGCTTGCGATTATTTGAAAATGCAAATGCAATACCCAGGATGAGAAGAATCCCTAGGATCCCATGAAATCTTTCCATTGTATGTTTTGGTTAAAAGGATTGGCAAGGTAATAAGGAAAGGGAGAAATTATTCTCCTTTTCTCTTGTTGATTTCGTCGCGAATGCGACTAGCTTTCTCATATTCCTCTTGTTCAAGAGCGATATTCAATTGCTTTTGTAGCTCATCAATACTCAATGAAGTAGGTTCTTCTTCTTTGAGCATTTCTTCTACTTGTTCGTCGATATCAGCGATATCATCTCCTTGAGCGGCTTCTTCTGCATTTACTCCAGCTTGCTCGAGAATAAATTCTTCACAAAAAACAGGGCAATTGAATCGAACAGCAATTGCTACAGCATCGCTAGTTCTAGCATCAATTTCAGCCGTGCGTCCGCCCATGCGAGCAATCAATTTCGCAAAGAAAATTCCTTCTACAAGATTGTAGATTAATACTTCCTCGATATCGATATCAAATCCGTGCGCTAGGCTTCGGAAAAGGTCATGGGTGAGGGGACGACTTGGAGTCATCTTTTCCAACTCAATCGCAATGGCCTGTGCTTCTACACCTCCTATTACAATTGGTAGACGACGATTGCCATCTACTTCAGCCAAAATCATTGCATATGCTCCACTGGTGCTTCCGCTTGGTGCAATATCTGCGATTTGAAGTTCTATTTTATTACCCATAATATTTCAGGAAGCAAACGGCTTCCTAGTGCTTTCAATACGAAAATACTACCGAAAAAATGAAAAACAAAAAAGGAGGTGATTCGAGTTCACGAATCACCTCCAGAGAAAATTATTTAGACGCGTTGAATTGACGCGCTGCTTCAATCAATTTTGGAACTACTTCGAAAGCATCACCAACGATTCCATAGTCAGCGGCCTTGAAGAATGGCGCTTCTGGATCTTTATTAACTACTACGATGGTCTTACTTCCATTTACACCTGCTAAGTGCTGGATTGCTCCGCTAATTCCTACTGCGATGTAAAGGTTAGGGCGAATGGTGATACCCGTTTGTCCCACGTGTTCGTGGTGAGGGCGCCATCCTATATCCGATACTGGGCGTGAGCAGGCTGTTGCTGCCTTGAGTTCTTTTGCAAGCTCCTCAATGATTCCCCAATGCTCTGGGCCTTTCAAACCGCGACCAGCAGACACTACTAGTTCAGCTTCTGGAAGTGGAATACCACCTTCTGCTTCTTCTTTCTTTACTTCTTTTACTTTGATACCTGCATTTCCAAGATCAGCGCTGAATGCTTCAACAGCTGCGCTATTACCTGAATTACTTACAGGATAAGAGTTTGGAAGAAGTGCAATAACTTTCTTCGCTGAGTTCACTGTGATATCAGCAATTGCCTTTCCTGAGAATACGTTTTTGCGAACAACAAATCCTCCTGAAGTTTCAGGAAGTGCTGTAGCACCGGGGATAAGACCAGCATCTAAACGAGCAGCCACGCGAGGTGCCACTAGCTTTCCAGTGATATCATGTGAGAAAATAACTACATCAGCTGATTCTTTTTGAGCTGCAGCAATGATGAGTCGTGTCAATTGTTGTGAGTCAGAAGTCCCTACAGAAGCTGCATGCAACACTTTCGAAGCGCCTGCAGAACCGAGTCCGCCGTCGCCATCTATATGGCCTACGGCTAAAGCAACTGCTGATGTACCAAGATTTTCAGCCAATTTAGCACCGTAACTTACGGCTTCAAGGCTGCTCTTTGGGAATTTGCCATTGTGGCTATCTACAAATATTAATACTGACATTTTCTTAGATTTAAAGGATTAGATCACTTTTGCTTCTTGGTGTAGGAGACGAATTAATTCACCAGCATTTTCAGCATCGATGAATTTGCAAGCGCTCTTAGCAGGAGGAAGGCTGTACGCCTTAACTGTAGTAGAGGCTTCTGCACCGAAGGCTGGAACTACTTCCAAAGGCTTTGTGCGAGCAGCCATGATACCGCGCATGTTTGGAATACGTTGTTCCGCCATTCCTTTCGCAGCGCTTAGTACAAATGATCCTGAAACTTCAAGGACTTCCGTTCCACCTGGGATCTCACGCTCTACTGTAGCTACACCGCCTGCTACATCTAATTTTGTAGCTAGAGCGACATATGGCAAGTCTAGTAATTCAGCGATCATTCCAGGAACTACAGAGCCATTGTAATTGATGGTTTCTTTTCCACACATAATGATATCGAAACCCTTGCCCTTCGCGTACTCTGCGATTTGTTTTGCAACATATAAAGAGTCGCTTTCTTGAGCATCGATGCGCACTGCATTGTCTGCTCCGATAGCCAACGCCTTACGGATGATGGGTTCATAATCAGCAGCACCGACAGAAACGATAGTCACATCGCCGCCTTGTGCTTCTTTGATTTCCAAAGCCCTAACAAGTGCATACCACTCATCATAGGGGTTCACAATAAATTGTACGCCGTTCTCATCAAACTTGGAATTACCGTCTGAAAAGGCGATTTTTGAAGTGGTATCAGGTGCTTTGCTGATACATACGAGTATTTTCATTGAAATCCTTTTTATGTATTCGGGATGCGAAAGTAATTACGAATACCATTTTATTGAACGAACCTTTGCTTATTTTCGCAGCCACATTTTAAACAACATGAGAGAAATTCAGTTCAGAGAGGCAATTTGTGAAGCGATGACCGAAGAGATGCGTCGCGATGAAAACGTTCTCCTTCTAGGGGAAGAGGTTGCAGAATACAACGGTGCATACAAGGCTTCCAAGGGAATGTTGGATGAATTTGGCGCTAAGCGTGTAATCGATACTCCTATTGCAGAATTAGGATTTTCCGGTATCGCTGTTGGTGCGGCAATGAACGGACTTCGTCCGATCGTTGAATTTATGACTTGGAACTTCGCAATTCTTGCGGCAGACCAAATCATCAACTCTGCTGCGAAAATGCTTCAGATGTCGGGTGGTCAATACAATGTTCCAATTGTATTTAGAGGCCCAAATGGTCAAGCTGGTCAATTGGCCGCGACTCACAGTCAAAGCTTTGAATCATTTTACGCACATGTTCCTGGTTTGAAAGTAATCACTCCTTCTAATCCATACGATGCAAAAGGTTTGTTGAAAGCTGCCATTCGTGATAACGATCCTGTGGTTTTCATGGAATCTGAAAAAATGTATGGTGACAAAGGCATGGTGCCAGATGGAGAGTACATTATTCCAATCGGGGTAGCTGATATCAAGCGCGAAGGAACAGACGTTACGATTGTTTCTTTTGGTAAAATAATGAAGACTGCCCTTGCAGGTGCAGAAGAGTTGGCTAAAGAAGGAATCAGCGCAGAAGTAATCGATCTTCGTACTATTCGTCCTTTGGATATCGATACGATCGTAAATTCTGTAAAGAAGACAAACCGATTGATCATTCTGGAGGAAAGCTGGCCAGTGGCGAGCATTTCAAGCGAAATTGCATATCGTGTTCAACGTCATGCTTTCGATTACTTGGATGCACCTATTCGCCGATTGACTCAAACAGATACACCTTTCGCATTCGCACAAACATTGATCGACGCGGCTTTGCCGCAAGTATCAGATGTTGTGAAAACAGCGAAAGAATTGCTTTACGTATAAGCTTTCAAAGACATACCGAAACCCCTTTCAATTCAAGAAAGGGGTTTTTTTATGTATAGGAAGATTGTGCTACATTTTAGTGATTAAGAAGTTATGACAGAAGGGCAATGCACACTATATTCGCGCCCGCATTTAAAATGAACCAATAACCAACATCATTTTTCAATGAATAATTTAATTTATGTGCCAATTGGTTTGGCAATCGTAGGACTTATTTTCATGTTAGTGAAAATGGCCTGGGTAAAGAAACAAAACCCAGGTAATGAAAAGATGCAAGGCATCTCTAAAAGCATTAAAGAAGGAGCTATGGCCTTCTTGAGCGCAGAATATCGTTTGCTTGCCATCTTCGTGGTATTGGCATCTGGTGCTCTTTTCGCTATTTCAACTCAAGTAGAAACTACAAGCTGGATGATCGTTCCAGCATTCATCGTGGGAGCAGTTTTCTCTGCTGTCGCTGGTAATATCGGTATGCGCATCGCTACTGACGCTAACTCAAGAACAACTGAGGCAGCTCGTACTTCTCTTCCAAACGCACTTAAAGTGTCTTTCGGTGGTGGTACTGTAATGGGCCTTGGAGTTGCTGGTCTTGCAGTATTAGGTCTTAGCCTTTTCTTCATGGTATTCGTTTCCTCTTTCATGAACAAGGGCGGCGAATTCTACAATGAAATGACAATGGTACTTGAAGCCCTTGCAGGTTTCTCTCTTGGTGCTGAGTCAATCGCATTGTTTGCTCGTGTTGGTGGTGGTATCTATACCAAGGCTGCTGACGTTGGAGCTGACCTCGTAGGTAAAGTTGAAGCTGGTATCCCAGAGGATGATCCACGTAACCCAGCGACTATCGCGGATAACGTAGGTGATAACGTAGGTGACGTTGCTGGTATGGGTGCTGACTTGTTCGGTTCTTATGTTGCTACAGTTCTTGCATCAATGGTGCTAGGTAACTACATCATCAAGGATATGACGGATGCTGCAGGTACTCAATTCACTGACGCTTTCAACGGAATGGGACCAATCCTTCTGCCAATCATGATTGCAGGTGTAGGTATCATCGCTTCTATCATCGGTACTTTCTTGGTTCGTGTAAAAGACAATACTGCTAGAGAAGCACAAGTTCAAAAGGCTCTTAACCTTGGTAACATTACTTCAATCATCCTTTCTGCTGCTGCAGGTTGGTTCTTGGTTGATTGGATGCTTCCAAAGGAAATCAATATGGAGTTCTTCGGTGAAGGAATTAAAATGGTTCCAAGCCGTCACGTATTCTACGCAACACTTGTAGGTCTTGCTGTTGGATATTTGATCTCTGCATTCACTGAATATTATACTGCGCTTGGTAAAAAGCCAGTACTTGATATCGTTAAAAATTCATCAACTGGTGCTGCGACTAACATCATCGCTGGTCTTGCAACTGGTATGATTTCTACTTTCTCATCAGTTCTTCTTTTCGCAGGTGCGATCTGGGGTTCTTATGAATTAGCTGGTTTCTATGGTGTAGCTATCGCTGCTTCTGCGATGATGGCAACTACTGCAATGCAGCTTGCAATCGATGCATTCGGTCCTATCGCGGATAACGCTGGTGGTGTTGCTGAAATGAGCGAGCTTCCAAAAGAAGTTCGTGAGCGTACTGATATTCTTGACTCTGTAGGTAATACTACAGCGGCAGTTGGTAAAGGATTCGCTATCGCTTCTGCAGCATTGACTGCACTTGCACTTTTCGCTGCTTACGTTACATTCACAGGTATTAATGGTATCAATATCTTCAAAGCGGATGTATTGTCTGCATTGTTCATCGGTGGTATGATTCCAGTTGTTTTCTCTGCACTTGCAATGAAGTCAGTTGGTAAAGCCGCAATGGATATGGTAATGGAAGTACGTCGCCAATTCAGAGAAATTCCAGGTATCATGGAAGGTACTGGTAAGCCTGAGTATGGTAAGTGTGTAGAAATTTCTACAAAAGCTGCTCTTCGCGAAATGATGCTTCCTGGTGCTATCACTATTATCTCTCCAATCATCATCGGTGTGGTAATGGGGGCTGAAGCTCTAGGTGCTTACATGGCTGGTGTTGCTGTATCTGGTGTTCTTTGGGCTATTTTCCAAAATAACGCAGGTGGTGCATGGGACAATGCTAAGAAGTCTTTCGAAGCAGGTGTTATGATCAATGGTGAAATGACGTTCAAAGGTTCTGATGCTCACAAAGCAGCAGTAACTGGTGATACAGTGGGTGATCCATTCAAAGATACTTCTGGTCCTTCTATGAACATCTTGATCAAGTTGACTTGCCTAGTAGGTTTGACTATTGCTCCAATGTTGGGCAACCACGATGAGAAGAAAGAAATTGAGATTACAGTAACGGAAGAAGCTGTAGCTCCACAAAACATCGAAAAAACAAAGACTGTTCAATACATGACGCAGGCTGATGGCAATGTGAAAGTAATCACTACCACTACCGAAAGTATCAACGGTCAAGCGACAAGCAATACTTCGACAGAGGTACGTCCGCTAACTGAAGCTGAGAAAGCTCAAATGAACGCAGCTCCTGCAACAAACTAATTTTTTGAAATGAAAAAGAACTTCCTATTTATTCTTTTCGCTGCTGCAGTATTCGCTGCTTGCCAAAGCGGAAATACAAACAATGCTCAAGTACTTGATGCATGCGGCTGTGCGAAAGAAGAATTAAGCGCTGAGAAGAATGCTGACACTATGAAAAAGTGTGACGAGTCTCGTAAAGCTGATGCGAAGTTTGAAGCTGATTTTCAAAAATGCCTTGTAGCTGCACGCGCTGGTCTAGATACTAGCAAAGTGAAAGTAGGAGAGATGGACCCTACAAAAGGTCTTGATATCCCAGCTGCTGGAGACGGTGTTTACAATGTCGTTCCTGCAACTTCATCTGTAAAGTGGCTTGCGAAGAAAGTAACAGGTCAACACAATGGCTCTGTTATGGTAAAATCAGGTTCAGTTGAAATGGCTGGTGGAAACATCCGCTCAGGACAACTAGTAATTGATATGACTTCTATTAAAGTGGAAGACCTTTCTGGTGATACAAAGAATGATTTGGAAGGTCACTTGAAAAGCGAAGACTTCTTCTCAATTGATAAGAATAAAGAAGCAATCTTCACGATGAAGTCTTCAACCATGACAAACAAACACCAGTTTGAAGTAACAGGTGATTTGACTGTTAAAGGTATCAAGAAGGAAGCGAAAATGACAGTACTTGCAATTCCAAGTGGTGATAGAAATCTAAGCTTAAACGGCGGCTTTGCCATCGATAGAACTGCTTATGACATTAAGTACCGCTCTGCAAAGTTCTTTAGCGACCTTGGCGATAAAATGATCGAAGACACATTCGTTCTTACATTCGATTTGAAAGCTTCGAAGTAAGCAGACAAAAAATACTAGATAATAAAAATCCCCTTGTCGTGACAAGGGGATTTTTTTTTGAGCGTGGTTAATTTGCGAGGTTATGCAAGCGCAAATATTATTTGAATAGACCGTGCAATTGAGCATCAATTCCTGAAATGATTCTTCCAAGATCTTCAGCCTTTTCATGAAAACGGTTATCGTCGATATCAATGACTAGTAGTTTGCCTTTGTTGTAAGTGCTAATCCAAGCTTCATAACGCTCGTTAAGACGCGTTAAATAATCCAAGCGAATAGCTTCTTCATATTCTCTTCCGCGCTTTTGAATGTTCTCTACTAATGCAGGAACAGAAGCACGCAAATAGATCAACAAATCGGGAGGAGTAATAAACTCATCCATCACACTAAACAAGTCCGCATAGTTTTCGAAATCACGCGTGGTCATCAATCCCATCGCATGCAAGTTCGGAGCGAAAATAAAAGCATCCTCGTAGATGGTTCTGTCTTGAACAATCTTCTTCGAGTTCTTTTTCATTTCAATCAATTGTCTGAAACGACTCTTCAAGAAGAATACTTGAAGATTGAAAGACCAACGTTGCATGTCTTTGTAGAAATCAATCAAATATGGATTATCATCCACTTCTTCAAAGTGTGGTTGGTATTTATAATGTTTGGCTAATAGGGTCGTCAAAGTAGTCTTCCCGGAACCAATGTTTCCCGCGATGGCAATATGCATAACTTATCTAGGTCAATTTAGAAGAGCGCAAAGTAAAAAAGAATCCGCGAGTTACAAGGAGATGTTAGTAATTAACTACTCTGATAATCTATAAAAATGTAACTGCCCATCGGAGATATATTCTAGAGTGCGATTTCTGAAGTCCCAATCTCCTTTGAAACCTACTGGCAGAGCGATACTGAGTGATTCTAGATTCAGATATTGAATGATGTTGAGCTGGCCATTACTGATGTAATAAATACGATCGTCCCGAACCACAATTTTACCTTCATAGGTTACAGGAAGTAAACTCTTATAATTGCCATAAATGTCAAATACAAAAATGCCATGAGCTGGATCTGCAGCATAAATGAAATTTCCACTTTCTTGTATTTGAGAAAAATGTAATTCTTTATTTAAAAGCATCGAGAGATTTCCCGTAGTCAGTTGAATATTAAACTGTCTATCTACTTTTTTTAATTCGGATTGATTGATGTCCCACAGCCAAAATGCATCACCTCGTGCACCACCCATGCACTCGATGTTTCCAAGCCCTTTCTCAAATAGATCGATAGGCGCGCCTTGTTGACTCAAAGTATTGTCAAGGATAATTACCTTGCCTTGTTCTTGATAAAAAACGAAAGGTTGGAATGGATTCGTGAGATCGAGATGTGTGATGTTTCCATAGTCAAGATTGGAATTTTTGAATAGAAAATTTCCTTTCGTATCAATTTTCTCGATGCTTCTTTCTTGAATCAAATAGATGTTACCAATTTCATCCGTCTCGAAGGTACTTGCTTGACAAGGTATCGAATGATCGAATAAAAAAGAAAGAAGATATAAGAGTTGGACTAGGATCATATCGATGCCACACTCAAATTTAATACCTGTTCTAAAATGTGGCGCTCATTGGAGAGACGTGGAACTTTATGTTGGCCGCCTAACTTACCATTATGCTTAAGCCAATTGTAAAACGTACCCTTCGGAACCTCACGAATTACTGGAGCTTTCAGATTTAAGTCAAATGATCTCTTCGCTTCGTAATCGGTGTTGACACGTTTCAAAGCAGCATCCAATTCTTTTTTAAATGCCTCCATATCATTGGGGCATTTCTCGAATTCAATGAGCCATTCATGCGCACCACGAGCGTCATCTCCCATAAAGATTGGAGCCGCGGTGTATTCTAAAACATGCGCCCCAGTGGCCATAGAGGCCATCTCAATAGCGTAGTCAGAATTCTCTACCATCAGCTCTTCTCCGAAGGCATTGATGTAATGCTTGGTGCGACCAGATACTTGAACTCGGAATGGAAACTTCGATGTGAAGCGCACTGTATCGCCAACCATATAACGCCATAAACCACCATTGGTAGAAATGATGATGGCATAATTCTGTCCAATTTCCACTTCTTCCAATCCTATCGTCTTAGGATTTTTAGAGTGTAATTCTTCTATTGGCAAGAACTCATAGTAGATGCCATAATCAAGCATCAACAACAAATCATCTGCATCTAATCGATCTTGTATTGCAAAGAAACCTTCACTCGCATTATAGGTTTCGACATAACTCATTTCTCCACCGATGATCTTTTTGAACTGCTCGCGATAAGGTTTGAAACTCACACCTCCGTGCATGTACAATTCTAAATTGGGCCACACGTCGCGAATATTATCAGTGCCGCGTAGTTCCATAACTCGTTTCAATAGAACCAGCGTCCAGCTAGGGACTCCAGCAATGATACTCACATCTTCCTCCACGGCTACAGCAGCCATCGCTTCAATCTTCTCATCCCAATTATCCATCAAGGCGATGTCACGAGATGGAATGCGTTTTAATTCTACCCAAATCGGTAAATTTTGAATGATGATTGCAGATAAATCTCCCGTATATCCTTCTTCGTTGAAAGAATTGATTTTCGAGGAACCACCCATCACGAGCGTTTTTCCAGTGTACAATTTCGCATTGGGACGTTGGTGATAATACATCGCCAACAAATCTTTGCCGCCTTTGTAATGACACTCTTCTAAAGCTTCTTTGGAAACAGGAATGAACTTACTACGTGCATCAGTCGTTCCACTTGATTTAGCAAACCACTTTAATCGCGAAGGCCAAAGAATATTTTGCTCACCTTCACGCAAAGCGTCGATGTAAGGCTTGTAGTCTTCATAGCTACGAATCGGTACGGCACTTTTGAAATCCTTGAGCGTTCGAATATTCGAGAAGTTGTGCTCTAAGCCAAAACGGGTAAGAGCTGCTTCATCGACTAATTTGGGGAATAGCTCTCCTTGTACCTCTACGGGGTATTTTTTGAAAAGCTCAATCTGGTGAATGCGCTTTTTAATAAACCATGAGAACAAGGTGTTAAAGGCCATGCTAGTCTTGTGTTGACTCGTGCAAGATAAAAAAATAGTCGAATGGACGACTTGATTTTTATCACTACGAAGTGAATTCGCTGATGGGCCTTGTGCTGTAATTCAACAAAGCAAAACGAATGCTCTTTTCCGTGCGTTCAAGAATTGTCTCAAAATCCTTGATATCAGAGGTGTGGCAGAGCAGGTCTTCCAATAACTGGAGCTCTTGTTCGGACCACTTCATACCTGTTCTTCTCGGAGTGGATTCGCTTCCAGACATGCGATCTTTGTCAGGCAAGGGGAGTGCTTTCGCTTTTTCTTGGAAAAAAAGAAGATCTTTCTCACTCAATTTACGATCGCCTAATTTTCTGAGAAACGTATCTGTTGTTGTCACTACTTGCTGTTGCTTCTCGTCCTGAATTTGATTTGTAACCGGCTCTACATAATTGCGCAGTTTTTCAAAAAGCTCTTTCACTTTGAATTCATCTCTGAGGATGCCGTAAAAAGAAACTTTTGTTGCAAACGGTTCAAATTTCTCATCCTGACTTCCTAATAATAATTTCGTGAGGGCAGTTGTGCTCAAAGGAATTTGTAGCGCCTTCATTTCATCAATATAGGCTTGTATTGCAGCAGGAGCGAGGGCCTTTTCAACATTTACTTTGGGCTTGTAGGGAACAGGGCTATTCTTTACAATCAAATCCAAAAAGTTGTATCCGTACTTGTTGAATTTGTGTTCACTCATTCCTGATATCTCTAGCATTTCATCCATCGTCAATGGCAGTCTTTCAACCATTGCGTGCAATGTGCTATCATGGAAAATTACGTAAGGAGGAACATCCTCAATGGAGGCCAAACGCTTGCGGTGTGCGCGTAATTCTTCAAACAGCGTAGAAGACTTATCGGATAGCACAGCAGTCGTTTTTTTCTCAGCTGTTTTTTTCTTCTCAGGTGCTACATACTCTTGTGGTTTGATGAGATCAACTGTGAATTGATTCTTCAAAATCATATCTCCGAAAGGTGTTATTTCAAGCGCATTTCCTGTTTCATAAAGAAGATGCATGGCACCCACCTGAATCATTTGAAGCACATAATAATTCCATTCTTGATAGCTCAAATCTTTTCCCGCACCGTATGTTTTGATGGTCTGTAAATTCTTCTCAATAATCTCATGCTGCTGTGATCCACGAAGCACATTAATCAAAAGCGGCACCGTTAGTTTTTGTTGAATTGTTTCTGCTCTTCGAATCGCGGAAAGCGCTTTTTGTGTGAGTATCGTTCCATCAAAGTGGGAGGGTGGATTCTTACAAACGTCGCAGTTACCACAGTTTTCACGCAAGTTTTCGCCAAAATAATTCAGCAATACTTTTCTTCTGCAAATGCGCGACTCCGCAAATTCTTGCATGCGGTTGAGTTTCTCCACATTCACTTGCTGAGCACCGCTTTCATCAGCGAACTGTCGAAGCAATATCAAGTCACCAAAAGACCAGTAGAGTCGCGTAAAGCAAGGCATGCCGTCTCGTCCGCCGCGTCCAATTTCTTGGTAGTAGCTTTCGATTGTTTTTGGCAAATTATAATGTAAAACAAAACGAACATTGCTCTTGTCGATCCCCATGCCGAAGGCGATAGTGGCACAGACCACTTGAATTTCATCGCGAATAAAATCCTCTTGAATCTTGCTTCGTTGCTCGCTATTCATTCCCGCGTGATAGTATGCAGCCTTCACTCCCGCATGCTGAAGTTCTCCTGCCAGTGCTTCTGTATTTTTCTTAGAAGTGCAATAAATAATTCCAGAGCTGTTGGGGTGTTGCTCTAATACATCGAGAATATCCTTGAATTTTTCCTTCGCCTTCAAACCAAACTTCACAGATAGCTGGAGATTGGGACGGTCGAAAGAAGAGATGAAAACTTCAGGAGTATTGAGTCCGAGGAATTCGAGAATATCTTTTTGAGTGAGGCGATCCGCAGTGGCCGTGAGCGCCATCATCGTTGCATTTGGATGATGGTTTCTCAATTGATGCAGCTGTTTGTATTCCGGTCTAAAATCGTGTCCCCACGAAGAAATACAGTGCGCTTCGTCGATAGCGATGAGATCGACAGGCAATGATTTCAAAAACCAATCAGCAGAAGCAATTGCTTTTTCTGGAGAGATATAGAGGATTTTAATTTCCCCCATTCTGCAGAGTTTCGAAATATTATCCGCTTGTGAGTTGGTGAGCGAACTGTTGAGGAACGCCGCTTTGATGCCGTTGGCCACGAGCGTATCCACCTGATCTTTCATCAAAGAAATGAGAGGAGAAATGACCAGCGTAATTCCAGGCAATAGGAGGGCAGGAACTTGATAGCATAAGCTTTTTCCGCCGCCCGTGGGCATGAGAACAAAGGCGTCTCTTTTGGAGAGCACCGTGTTAATGATGTCTTCTTGTTGCGGACGAAACGTCTCGTAACCGAAATGTTTTTTTAGTACTTCTTGCGCTTTTGTCATCTGATCCTCCATTGCGATGCAAAGTACAATCAACAACTTGGAATATCCTATTCCAGTTTAACAACCGAATATTCACAGAATAACAACAAGATATGATGTGACCTCGAAGGGAATCGAACCCCTACCTAGAGAACCGGAATCTCTCGTTCTATCCATTAAACTACGAGGCCAAAGACTGCGGCGAAGTTAGCGCCTCTAACACCCTCACACAAATCAATAGGACACAAAAAAAGGTGTCTTTTCAGACACCTTTTACTTAGTAGCGGGGACAGGACTCGAACCTGTGGCCTTCGGGTTATGAGCCCGACGAGCTACCAACTGCTCCACCCCGCAATCTCAAATAATTCCCTCAAACCTAAAAGAACTTATTTCTTCTATTCCGTTTGGGGGGTGCAAATATACACTAATTTTGTTTCCGCAATACAAATAATATATTTTATCTTGGAAAATAACCACAAAGCAGGTTTCGTTAATATCATAGGTAATCCAAACGCTGGTAAATCAACGCTGATGAACGCTCTGCTCGGAGAAAAACTCAGCATCGTAACACCAAAAGCGCAAACTACTAGACACCGTATCATGGGTATCCTCAATGGCGATGACTACCAAATTGTCTATTCTGATACTCCAGGTGTACTTGATCCAAAGTACAAACTGCACGAAGGAATGATGAAAACGGTAGGAACAGCTCTTATCGACGCTGACCTCATCATGCTGGTAGTAGATGCTTCTGACAAAGCTCCATTGCACAAAGCAACTTTGGAGAAGATTCAAAAAACAGAAGTGCCTGTATTTGTAGTGCTCAATAAATTCGACCTCGTCGGCAACGACGGTTCTAACGCGGTGTTTGAAGTCTACAAAGAACTTCTTCCCAATGCACGCATTTTCCCTGTCTCTGCACTCGAAAAAATATACGTGAAGGAATTACTTGCTGAAATCATCGCAATACTTCCTGCATCACCTCCTTACTTCCCAAAGGATGAATTGAGCGATCGCACACAGCGTTTCTTCGTTGCTGAAATCGTTCGTGAAAAAATCTTCATGAACTACGATCGCGAAATCCCATACTCATGCGAGGTGATGGTAGAAGAATATATCGACGAACCAGAAATCGCACGCATAAGAGTGCTCATCATTACTGAACGCGAATCACAAAAGCGAATCCTCATCGGACACCAAGGCGGAAGCCTCAAGCGCGTAGGAACACAAGCACGAAAGGACATGGAATCTTTTGTAGGAAAAAAAGTATTCCTTCAAATGTTTGTCAAGGTGGATGAGAATTGGAGAAATGATTTGGGCCGCTTAAAAAGCTTCGGATACTGGGAGTCATGATTGTTTTTCCTAATTGCAAAATCAATATTGGTTTGTCTATCACGGGCAAGCGCAGCGATGGCTTTCATACGCTTGAAAGCGTATTCGCCCCTGTTAATTGGTGCGATGTTTTAGAGGTGGTTCACAACGATCAAGGCAATTGTCATATCGAAGTATTCGGCGAACAAGTCACCATGCTTCCCGAAGAGAATATTGTTTTCAAAGCGCATGCTTTACTTCAAAAGGATTTTAATATCGGTGGTGTAAATGTTCAATTGATGAAACATTTGCCCAGCGGTGCTGGATTGGGCGGTGGCTCTAGCGATGGCTCGTTTATGCTTCGCGCATTGAATGATCTTTTTGAACTTAAATTAACGAGTCTGCAATTGCAAACTTACGCTGCTCAACTCGGGAGCGATTGTCCATTTTTCATAGAAAATAAATCTTGTTTTGTAACAGGAAGAGGGGAAGTCTTCGAACCAATTTCGATGGATTTATCATCTTTCTATGTCACGATCATTCATCCTGGAATCCACGTCAATACAGGAAAAGCATTTAGTTGGATTACTCCAAAACCTGCCGCGTTTGATCTGCGTGACTTGAATGCAGGTGATATTTTTTCTTGGAAAAAATATGTGATCAATGATTTTGAAGCGCCGGTCCTCGAACATTTTCCCGCGATCGCATCGATAAAAACTGCGATGTACGAAGCGGGTGCGATCTATGCAAGCATGAGCGGAAGTGGCAGTGCTGTCTATGGAATTTTTTCGGAAAAAATGGAAGCGAGCGACATCATGAAGTCTGCGCAAATTACTTCTGGGCGCGGGTATACAGGTAAATTCCTATAACCAAGAATATAGCATTCGGCACCCATACAGCAAGCGATGCGGGTAATCCTATCGTCATTGCACTCACTGCGGTCATTCTCGAAATAAAGATGAATACAAATCCGATCACTACTGCTAAAAGCAAGTGAAGTCCCGTGCCTCCGCGTGATTTGCGTGATGCAATCGTTACACCAATCAATGTGAGAATGAAGATGGAAAATGCACTCGCGGTTCGATTATATTTTTCAATTTCAAATTCCGCAATTCTTCCACTGCCTGCTTTTCGTTGCGCTTCGATGAAGTCGTTCAATTCGCTCCAATTCATAGTGCCAATCGTCTCGGGACGCAAACCAAACGTATCCATATTCATAGGAAGAATGGTGTCGATGCGTGCGCGATAGGTGACAGACTCAACGCCATTTGCATCCCATTTTCTGACTTGCGCTCCATTGATGGTCCACATGTTTTTTTGCAAATCATAATTGGCACCCGATGAAAGCAGCTTGAATGTCAATTTTCCATTTTCCCATTTTTCTAAAGAAAAACTAGAACCACCCATGTTTGCTGGAGAGAACTGATAGAAGTGAGCAATTACGCCCGGTTCAATCTCTCGGTGTAGGTTTTTATCATCTACGATAATCGCTTCTTTGAGGTATTCTAATTCGAAATCGAGTTTGCGCTTATTCGCAAGTGGCACCACATAATGACTCAAGGTGAGTGAAATGCAAACGAGAATACTTGATGCGATGAAGTAGGGGCGAAGGATGCGGCTGTAACCCACGCCGCCGCTGAGTATGGCAATGATCTCGCTCTTTTGTGCGAGCTTGCTTGTAAACCAAATGATGGTCAAAAAAATGATAAACGAACTAAGAAGATTTCCGAAGTACAAACAGAAATTTAAATAGTAATCTCTGAGAATGCGGTAGAATGGCGCTTTTGATTTAATTAAGTCATCAATGTTTTCACTGACATCGAATACCACAGCAATAATTACAAAGGCCCCAATCATGAAGAAGAAGGTGCCTAAGAATTTTTTTATGATATAGAGGTCGAGTTTTTTTATCACAATCTGCGCGAGAGTTTTTCTACCATTTCATTTTTCCACGAAGCAAAAGTACCTTCAATGATCTTTTCTCTTGCTACTCTTACGAGGCGAAGATAAAAGTTTAGATTGTGTGCCGTCGCAATTTGTAATCCTAATAATTCATCGGCAACAAAAAGGTGGCGCACGTAGGCTTTGGTGTAGAAGCTATCCACGTAGCTATCTCCGGCCTCATCCAAAGGAGAGAAGTCGTTTTCCCACTTTTTATTGCGCATGTTCATTGTTCCATTCCATGTAAACAACATTCCATTGCGCGCATTTCTAGTAGGCATTACGCAGTCGAACATATCTACGCCCAGTGCAATGCACTCAAGAATATTCGCTGGGGTTCCTACTCCCATCAGGTATCTAGGCTTGTCTTTTGGAAGTATGCCGCAAACAAGCTCTGTAGTTTCATACATTTTATCATGTGGTTCACCCACACTCAATCCACCGATAGCATTGCCCGTTGCGCCTTTTGAAGCAACGTACTCTGCACTTTGTTGACGTAGATCTTTGTAAGTACTGCCTTGAACAATCGGGAAGAGATTTTGCGTATGGCCGTAATGAGGTTCGGTTTCAGCAAGTCGCTTGAAACAGCGGTCTAGCCAGCGATTGGTGACTTCCAATGAGTTTTTTGCATAGGCGTAGTCGCACGGATAAGGTGGACATTCATCGAATGCCATAATGATGTCCGCACCGATGGTACGTTGAATATCCATCACATTTTCTGGGGTAAAAACGTGTTTGCTTCCGTCGATGTGTGATTTGAAAGTAACGCCTTCTTCTTTGATCTTACGATTGCCAGAGAGGGAATACACTTGATATCCGCCGCTATCGGTGAGAATAGGACGATCCCATCCATTGAATTTATGCAGTCCACCGGCTTGGCTCATGATGTCCATTCCTGGGCGGAGATAGAGGTGATAGGTGTTTCCCAAAATGATTTGGGCTTGCACATCATTTTTTAGATCCTGTTGGGTAATACCTTTTACGGTGCCGACTGTTCCAACGGGCATAAAAATAGGGGTTTCAATAACCCCATGATCTGTAGTAATCTTACCTGCACGCGCACCCGATTTTGGATCGGTGTGCTGCAGCTCAAATGTCAATTCTTGCATGCGGCCGCGAAGATACAACTTTCAGTTGGCACTAGAAATGGGCGTGTTGATATGCTTTCAGGACAGTTTTGCGGTTTGAAAAGCACTAAGAATGTCAAAATGACATTTAAAAAATGCGTTTAATGACTTTTTGGCTTATTGTTCGGTTTGGTCTGGACCTTGACAACAGCGGATCAAACAATAAAATTTTAAATAACATGTACACAACAAGTAACAAAGTTTTTCGTCCAGCGCTTCATTCATTTTTTGATGATGCTTTTGTAAAAGATTTCTTTCATGGTCATTCCGCTGTTCCAGCGACGAACATCAAAGAGACTCCTGAAAAATTCGTCATTGAGCTTTTAGCTCCTGGTCGTAAGAAAGAAGATTTCCATTTGGAATTAAAAGAGCGCAACTTGATTATCTCAGCGGTGCAAAAAGAAGAGGTCAGTGTTGAAGGAGAAAAGTACACCAAGAGAGAATTCAAGACAAACGCTTTCCGTCGTGAGTTCAGATTGCCAAACACATTGAATGTGGATGCGATTTCTGCGCAATATGAAGGTGGAGTATTGTTTGTGAATCTTCCAAAATTGGATGAGACAAAACAAGCGGAGTTGGTAAAAAAGATCCAAGTTGGATAATGGTTTAGTGTTTTAAAGGTTTAGTTAGGTTTTGGTTTAAAGAAAAGGGCTGTCAAATGTGACAGCCCTTTTTTAATTCTCGATTCTCGATTCTCAATTCTCAACTCGAAACTCATTTGTCTCCCTTCGCTATACTACGCTAACACTTCATAACGCTCTGGGCGGCGCTTGTCATTTGTAATTTGTCATTGAACTAGCTATTTCTAGCGGTTATTTTTTCCAATCGAGCTGCTACTTCGGCTGGGGTAAGGACTTCGACTTTATCAATTTTTACTTCGACTTCTCCTGGTTGAATTGACACGAGAGCGAAGTCAATTTTGTTGTCAGGTCTAATTTTTTTGTAGACCAGAATTTTCTCGCGGTCTGTCGGAATGTTGATGAATGTGAATTTGTTTGCGCTGTAATTCACCGGGGGCATCATTGAATAGATATCCTTAAAAAGAAGCGTAGCTTGCAAACTTCGTTCATTGAAGTAAATAAACTCTTCTTCGCCTGTATCTACAGTGACTTCTACGTTTCGAAGTGGCAAATTGCTCCTCACGAAACGATCACAGTTAATCCAGCCTAGTCCTTGCATTTGAAGCGGGTTATTCATTATTCTTGACAAAGAATCTTTGCGTTCCCATTCTCTTCTTTCTTTTTCGTATTCGGCTGTGAGCCTTGTCATTTCATTGTTGTATTTCTTTGCCTCTTTTAAATCTTTTTGTCTCTGCTCTTCCAACAGTTTCATTTGTCTTGCATACTCCGCTTGAATTTCTTTGAGGTCATTTGCAATTTTTGTGTTGAGTCTGCGCTGGCTTTCTCTGGCGATGGTTTTGAGTTCATTTTGCTCCGCCTTCGTTAGTCTTTCATAAGGCTGATTTAGCAAGGCTTTTACACGTTTTTGATTTTTTTCATCGATGTAGAGCATCGCACTTTCGAAGCCTAGTCCTGGTAGCGTCACGATGTTTCCAACTTTGTAAAATGCATTTTGCTCCATCGGAACCAGTCCACTCATTTGAGTATTTTCTGCTTGATTTTGCTTGCGTCTTTCATTGAATGTTTTTTCATCATCCCAAGTCATCACGCCGTTTTCTACGCGTCCATAGAAAACCTCCATGCCGGGTTGCTGTTGTGCGTTCTTATTAAAAGCAATGTTGATGGATTGTCCTGGAGCGAGCGATAGTTCTTTGTTTCCGTCGAATGCACGCACTTCAATCATACCTCCCGATTCAAGAAGTTGATCGCCACACTTGGTGCTAATGTTTCCTTCTAAACAATCTTTTATCGTGTAGAATTCGCGAACCTCTAGTGTGGCATTTTGCACTTGATTTCCTTCAGCATCCATGAATGCAAATGGTGGAACTTCGATGATAGTACCCTGATCAAATTGCAACACATTTTGTCGATCGCATTTGATTTCTTGAATTTCTGGTTTGGGCAGATTGGCTTGGTCTTGCCAGAGTTCATAAGGCGAATCAAG
>JAIXWP010000079.1 GCA_027491215.1 Flavobacteriales bacterium
ACATTCATTTCTACTACCCGCGGCACGTCTAAGAGATAATCCAACATTCCGTTGTTATCAAAATCAGCATAGAACTCCGCCGTGCTGCCTTCGTAAGCCTTTTTTGTTAGGTAACTTCTATCGGCTAGTTGTGAAAACGACTGAAGCACGGACAAGCACATGATAGCGGCGATGATTGATTTCTTCATAGCAATGATTTTGGTTTAGCGCTCTAAAAGTAAACAAAACATTTTATTGGCTCAAGCGTCATTAAACAATCCATAGAAAACAATTTAAAGGGCTTAGAATTATCAAGTGCTTTGTGACGTCCATCTAAATTGCACATCCTAACACTTACGAGCCTAACCGTGCAAATCTCCATTGAAACAAACCACGCGGGTAACATCATTACGATATATGTTTCCGGCATAACGAGCGCGCTATTGTCTTACCAAGTCATTGATTCCAAGGGACGAAAAATTGATGCGCGCACCATTCTTTCTGCGATGACCCACATTGACTTAGGCTCTTACCCAGCCGAAATTGACACCGTCAAAATTTTCAACGCGCATCAGCTCATCAATACTTTCATAGTAAGAAACAAAAAAGACAAACCCGAATGAACATTCGGTTATTATTGTTGAGTTAGGAATTTTAAGCTTTTCTCGTTAAAAATATCTGGTTTCTCCAAGCTTACGAGATGACCACAACGATCTATTATTTCGAAACTAATATTCGTAAATTTCTTTGCGTACTTAATTGCTGGATCAATAAACAAATGGTCTTGCGCTCCTATTAGGAAATAAACCTTCGATATTGGATTGTAATTAAACAATAGCTTAAGAGAATCATCTAATGTTTTACCATACATGGCGGTCCATTTTCGGTACTCCTCATCCGTCAGTAATTTTGATTCTCGGACAAATATTTCGCGCGACTTTTTATGGTTCTTTCTAGGCAACGCTATTCGCGCTGTAAGAGCATAAAAGTTTTGAAAGCCCACAATTTTTGCAAGAGTAAGTCCCGTGCGAGCGAGTAATCGTAGTTTGAAATTGAGTCCAACGATAGGTCCTGCAAACACCATCGAGATCACCTTCTCTGGTCTGTTGTGTAGCATCTGCATAGAAATGATGCTGCCTAAAGACACCGCCACGATATTGATGCGAGCAATGGCTAAGGCATCTACGACCTCCCAAATTTTATTGGCAATCCAATTAAAATCGTAACGATTCTGGTCAATATTCTTAGCAGCTGATTGTGCATGACCGGGAAGGTCGATCAATAACACATGAAACTTTTCTTGATAATGCTCAATTTGCTTGCGCCAAGTGCGTGTGCTTCCGCCGGCACCATGCACCAATAAGGTCCACTCAGCGGCGGGATTATGATTTTGATAAACTTCGTAATGAAGCAGCGCTTTTTGGGACATTTCGCTGCAAAGCTACGGAATTAGCCCTTTCGAACGTACTTTGTGAGAATAACGATTTGCTGACTATCCACTCGTCCTTCGATTTGCTCAACATTATCGGATACCAGACGAATATTCTTAACCACCGTTCCCGCTCTCACACTCAAACTTGATCCTTTCACGTCCAAAGTCTTGGTGAGGACAACAGTGTCGCCGGTTTGCAACAACGTGCCGTTGGTATCAACATGAAACGCTACTTCGCCAGACTCTTCGTGATCACCTGTAGCCTTCGCCCAAGCGAGCTTCTCATCATCGAGGTATAGCATATCTAGAGCGTCCGCCGCCCAAGTCTCATTGCGCAAACGTTGCAACATTCTCCAACAAACAACTTGCACAGGCGCGTGCTCACTCCACATGCTAGAGGTCAATACATTCCAATGACTCGCGTCCAAAGATTCCTTTTTTGTGAGTTGTGATTCACATTTTTCACAAATAAAAATACTGTCCTCTAATGTTCTATCCGATGTGGGTGGAACTTCATATATGCGTAATGCAGAAGTAGATTGACATAATTCGCAAGCGCCATTGCTGCGTGCTTCTAGAGATTTTTCGAGACTCATAATAGTGATGTTGAGCACAAAGCTACAACAAACACCCAGCGTGATTGAGGATTAATTCAAAGTTTGGAACAATACCCTTCATACACAATGCCTTTTTCCGCTTGCATGCAAACACGATAGGTACCCGCCTTTAGTTCACTTACATCCACAATTTTTTTTGACGTAAAAATGCGGTTTCGAAACACTTCCTTATCACCGACGAAAACTAAAAAATCGACAGGAAAATCATCATGTGTTGCGAGATCCACTATTACAAAATCACTAAACGGATTGGGGCTAATCATTATCGTGTTACTTCTTAAACGCAAAGGTAGCGCTAACAGGGAAATGATCTGACAACTGTCTTCCCGCTTTGGTTTTTGGAAAACGAATTTTGTAGCGACTTGCCTTCCAGCCCTCGTGTGAGTGGCGCACGTGATCAATATGCGCATTCGGTTTTGCTTTCATCTCAAACCCATTAAAAGTTGAAACACTGTGTTTCGAGCTTGGGCATGCATCTTTAAACATGAAATCAAGAGAACGCACAGCCTTGTCCGCTACTGTAGCGTTGAGGTCTCCTACTAGAATGATATTGGCACATTCTGTTTTTAATTCTTGCGCCCATAGTGTAATAAGGAGAGCACTTTCCTCGCGAGCCTTCACCCCAACATGGTCCCAATGCGTATTGAAAAAATAAAAGAACTCTCCCGATTTGATTTCCCTGAATTTTACAATCGTTACAACCCTCTCACAGTCTGCATCCCATCCTTTGCTTGGTTTGAAAGGAGTTTCAGAAAGCCAACGTGTTTCGCTTGATATTAATTCGAATTTCTTGTTGTTGTAAAATACAGGACAATACTCTCCTTTTTCCTTTCCATCTTCTCTCCCTACCCCATACACCGAATATTCATTCGGTTTTGATTGAAGAAAATCAAGTTGATTCTTTTGTACCTCTTGTAATCCGATGACATCATATTTACCAGAAAAAACATAAGAATACACCTCCTCCTTTCTATTCTCCCATGCATCGAGCCAGTCATATGGGTTATTGTATCGAATGTTGTAGCTCAATATAGAGAAGCCTAAAACGCTCTGACTAGCCACCGCCAAAACAATCGCCACAAAAATTTTTTTCATTAAACTAAAATAGAAATTATATTTGAAAAAAACCAAGGTATGCTCGGATTATTACTCATCTATTTTCTCGGAAAAAAATTTTATGAATTAGCTCATGAATACAATCGCTCTCGATGGGGCTTTGCTATTCTTGGTGTTGCTGCTTATTATGCAGGAACATTTATTGCAGGTGTTGGATTTGTGCTCTTGGGTGCCTACATGGGCGCGTTTTCAAATCTTCCAGACATTGTGATAAGCCTACTTTCTATACCGTTTGGATTACTGGCTGCATGGCTTCTCTATCGCATGTTAGAAAGATCATGGATCAATGCAAAAGAATCAACGGATAGCGATGTATTAGATCAGAATTTGTAATTCAATATTCCTCATCGTCCGCTTGTCCCCCCATTGACATGGGGGGCTAGCACCAACGTGCATGCTAAAGCATGCTTCTTTCACGATTACCAAATATTTCTATTCAACTATTCCTATTCTCCATATCCTCTTCTCCATATCCCATCTCCATATCACAAATTCCCGATCGCGAATTGAGAATCAATTATGGCGGTTGACAGCAATAGTCGTTGTGGCGCCTCTTGATCG
>JAIXWP010000077.1 GCA_027491215.1 Flavobacteriales bacterium
ACCAATGGAATGAGATGTGCCTGCACAGTCACAAATGGAAATTTCGTTATTACAATCGCCTGTGATAAATGACTCAACAGGAGATACTGAACCGTCTGTCAACACGTAGAAGAAACTGTATGAGGTGTTCGCTGTAAAATTGTAGAATTGTGTGTTACTTCCACTAACTAGCTCGCCTTCTGCGTAATCGAATGGCTGATAATCGCCACCGTCAACTGCAATGTAAATTGTAGCTACGCTGCAATCACCATCATAGTTGATATCCAAAGAAACTGATGGAGATAATGTTGAGTTTTCATAGTCAACACACGCCTCTGCATTTACATCCAATGTCAAATTAGAACAAGCATCTCCACCTACACAGAATTCTTGTGTATAGCTGCTTCCAAAGTCTCCGCCGCCTGTTACTAAATCTCCTGTCTCATCATAAACAACAAAATATCCTGGAGTAGCACATTCAACAGAACCAATACCATCACCAAATACGTCTGTGATTACAAAGGTGTAGCAACCTGTCGGTAAGCACATTGGCTGGGTAACCATGCTGTTTGGATCAACAAAGAATGTCTCATCAAATGAATAAACAATCTCGCCGTTTTCATTGATAATCTGAACTGCAGTCTCTTCAGCATAACAGTCAATAGCAACTTCAACAACTACTCCATTGCAAATTTGATCAACACATCCGTTACCCGGAGGCAAATTGCCATAGCAAACACCAAAAGGATCAAGGCTTACACCAACACCTGCGTCATCGCAGTCAAAGCCCCAAAGCTGACAGTTAAAGTTTACTGGAAGCTCATTATTCCATAAGAATGTTCCGTCATCCAAAGAACCATCCCCCAACCAAGCGGTAGCTTCAATTGGCAACTGTGTACCATCACAATCACAGATAGTTTCTCCACTCAAACAATCTTCAGCTGTATAAACAACAATATCAGATTGCTCGCCATTTTCTAGCATATAGTACAAATAGTAAGTAGCACCTGGAGTGAAGTAATATTCTTGAACACTTCCATTCACAACTCCGTCAGCTGAAATATCTAAGATTTCAAAATTTACACCACCATCAGTTGAGTAATAAATTGAACTTACACCACAACTTCCAATGTATTCGAAGTATAGGTTTGCGGTAGCATAGCTAACTCCATTTACGGTCAAGCATTCTCCAGCAACAACTTCCAAGTTTGCGTTTCCACAAGTCTCATTGCAATCCCCTGTTGTGAAGAAGCTATTGTTGCTCTGTGTTCCATCAGAAAGGATTACATAGTAAGTGTAGTTTGTATTATTCAAAAGTCCTGTGATGTACATCGACTCCCCTGATAAGAAACCAAATGAAGATGCATCTAGCTCTACCCAACCCTCAACAGAGTTGAATGTCATAATGCTCGCTACCGTGCAGTCTCCAGTATAATTTGCTACGAACTCATATTCATTAAATCCATTAGCACAAGAAACAAAAGCAGATGTTGTATTGATGAATGTGCAAGGCTCCGCGCCCACACAGAATGAATAGGTGTCTACTGTAGTGTAGGTAGCGTCTCCTTCAAACAAAGTGTTGTTCTGGCTGTCAATCGCGAAGAAGAAGCCGTCATTTGCACAAGTACCTGCACCATCTGACAACCCGTCTCCAAAAGAGTCATAAATTTCAAATGTGTAGCAACCTGGATTCAAACACAATGTGGTCGGATACAATGCATCTCCGAATGCTACTGGATATACATCTTGCCCAACGAAATAAACCAACTGATCTAGCTCATCATAAACTGCCCAAGAAACTTCGTCTCCGTAGCAGTCTGGATTGATTGCGAACGTTACTTCTTCACATCCTGCAAAACCACAGTCACCAGTAGTAAGCTCCATCTCATTCGTCAAAGTACCATCCGATAATTGACCATACATAGAATATGAAGTGAACGGGTCAGCGCCTGTTAACGATAGAGTCTCGCTGTGAGCCAATGGTTGATTCAAGGGAAGCGTCACATATGCACCACCGTCTATTGATACATATACGGTATTCATTGTACAATTACCAGCAACTGCCAAAGTCACATTGATTGATGGTAAACCATCAATACATGGACCAGGAGATGTTACGATATAGCTTTCGCAACCGCCTAATGCTTCTGAAACCAAAATAACCTCCAAAGGAGCACAGATCTGATTTGTAACACAGTTGTACTGATTCATCTGTACACGAACTGTTCCTGTTATCGTCGCTGTCCATGTCAAATCTGAGGCGCCAGAACCACATACCGACCCGTCGTCGTCATATGCTAAATAGGCTCCAGTATTCGTGAACAAAGTGATCTGCGTATCATACGTAGAACCACATGTGTTAAAATTGTAAACGTTACCTGTGACTACGCTTACGGTGTAATACTCGCCGCCATAGGCACATGATGTGAAGCCTGAGCTAGCTTCCCCAACACCAGTAGGTGTCAAGTCGTCATAGAACACCCCATTGTTCGTGCACTGTGCACTCACATTGGATAGGCTACCCACCACAAGAAAACAAGCCATGATGAGCTTGAAAATGTTAGTAGATGTTTGATTCATAGTGATGTATTTATTATAAATAAATTAGCCGTCAAAAATAAGTCGAATATCTCCCAACATTGACCTTTCGTCGACCTTTCTTTTTAAACAATGGCGTTTTTATTACCGTCAAATGAATATTCGTTTAACTATCCACCTTAAATGCCGCTATGTAACAGATAATTGCATTTTTTACTTTTTCTATCAATGAACTTTTTGAGGATTTTTCTTATTCTCTCTATTACATTTGAAGCGAAAAGTGGCAACAATAGACGACATACAAGCTCCCATCAAATCTGAAATGCTCGAATTCGAGACGTATTTCAGAAAGGCGATGAAGAGCAATAACGGAATCCTTGATAAAATCACGCACTACATTATCAAGAGAAAGGGCAAACAAATGCGCCCTATGTTCGTCTTTCTATCAAGTAAGGTGTGCGGCGGTGTCACAACATCTACCTACAACGCGGCATCTCTCATTGAACTTCTTCACACAGCAACACTTGTGCACGACGACGTGGTCGACGACGCACAAACTCGTCGCGGCTTCTTTTCTATAAATGCGCTTTGGAAAAATAAAATCGCAGTACTTGTCGGCGACTATTTGCTTTCTCGTGGACTGCTCCTCAGCGTTGATAACAAAGAGTTTGACCTCCTTCGTATCGTAAGCACTGCTGTCAAAGAAATGAGTGAAGGTGAATTACTTCAACAAGAAAAATCTCGCCTCCTCAACATCACTGAAGAGGTGTATTATAAAATTATCACACAAAAAACAGCCTCGCTCATTGCTTCATGTTGCGAATCTGGAGCCGCGGCCGCGAAGGCATCCGAAGAGGACATTAAAAAAATGCACGACTTCGGAATAAACGTAGGTATGGCCTTCCAAATCAAAGACGACCTCTTCGATTATGGCTATGGTAAAGATATCGGAAAGCCCGTGGGTATTGACATACAAGAAAAAAAGATGACGTTACCCCTGATCTACACTCTATCAAAAAGTGATAGATCAACAAAAAAACACCTGGTCAATATTGTTAAAAATCACAACACGAACTCCGCGAAAGTAAAAGAGCTTGTAAAAGCTGTCGTTGAAGCTGGTGGTATTGATTATGCCGTTATAAAAATGGAATATTTTAGAAAAAATGCTCTCGATATTCTCGCTACCTTCCCCAACAGCGAAGCAAAAACAGCTCTCGAAAAATTAGTGCATTACACCATCGATCGTGATAAGTAAAATGAAAGTAGTTCTATATCTATCTGCCCTCATCATCACTCTGAACGCCTGCAAGGGAAAAAAAACAGGATCAGAAGTTAATATACCGCTTCCTCCAAATGTCGTTGAAAAAGTAGAGGAGCGATTCGAACCAAAAGAAAATGAAAAGATTGGTTCTCCCAAAAAAGCAATCTATCTCGATACAATAACAGATCTTAAGGTTTCTGAAAAATTTTTCTATGAAGATAAAAAAATCTACATGGAATACGCTTTCGATAAAGGCGTTAAAAACGGCCCCGCAATGGCTTTCTACGAGAACTCAAACCCATGGAGCCTGCACAACTACAAAAACAATGTGCTACACGGTGCGTACAAAACTTGGTTCGAAAATGGCCAACTTAGAATCGAAGGACAATACGACAACGGAATAAAAATCGGCAACTGGAGATTCTTTGATGAAAAGGGAAATGTCATCGAAGAAAAAAACTTCTCCGAAAATCCAGAACAGTAATCTAACACTGCGTTGTTGGCATAATACATGTCTCTACCAACAAATACCGAGCTCTGGTTCGTTAATTTGTAAGGTATGAGATTCTTCCTCACAATTATTTATACTCTTTTCGCACTCACCTCTGGTGCAACTAATCTTGCATTAGAAGAAAAAATTTCCGCCGTTGAATACATTGAAAAATGGCGCGAAGAAGCTATTCGTCAAATGGCTTTGCATAAAATCCCAGCAAGTATCACCATCGCTCAAGGCTTACTAGAAAGCGGAAATGGAAACTCTAGACTTGCAATTCAAGGAAATAATCACTTCGGTATTAAATGCCACAGCGACTGGAAAGGCGCTACCATTCACGAGGATGACGAAACTAGCAATGAATGTTTCAGAAAATATAAAAACGCCTCCGAATCATTCGAAGACCACTCCCTTTTTCTTCAGAAAAAAAGATATGAATCTCTCTTTACGCTCGATATCACAGATTACAAAGGATGGGCCCATGGCCTGAAAAAATGCGGATACGCTACCAATCCAAAGTACCCACAACTACTCATCAATCTAATCGAACAGTACAATCTCGCTGACCTTGATAAAGAAGGCCTAAAGCTCATTAAAAATGGCGGCACTGCTTCAAGAAGCAAGCGAAATTCCAATCCAAAAAAAGAAAGAAACACCTCTCCTCAAAAAGATGAATCTAGAAGAGAAATTGTAATTTCAAATAATAGAGAAATCGGTGTAAGTGAAAATCGAATCAAGTTTATTACTGCTAAAGATGGTGACTCCATCGAGGCAATAGCGAATGACCTCGATATGGCTCCTTGGCAAATTAAAAAATACAATGACCTTCAAAACAATCAGCAAATTCAAGCTGGTCAAGTCATTTATCTTCAACCCAAGAGAAACACCTCAAAAATTAGTGAATACGAAGTAAAGTCCGGCGATACGATGTGGAGCATTTCTCAGTCAACGGGAATAAAATTGAGAAAGCTCTATAAAAAAGCTGTGCTTGAGCCTGGACAAGAACCGAAACCAGGCACCATCATCAAACTGAAATAAAAAAGGCCCTACCGAAGTAGAGCCTTTATCAGTTGCCCGAGCTGGATTCGAACCAACACAAACTGAACCAAAATCAGTTGTCCTGCCATTAGACGATCGGGCAATCTATCGCTTAAAGCGGGTGCAAAATAAATGCATTCTTTTCATCTATGCAAAACTTTTCTGTATCCTACATTAGCTTTCTGAAAATAAAGCCATTTTATCGTGGAAAAAATTGCAAATTACATTGACGGTCAACTAGTTGAGCCAACATCAAAAAATTATCTCGAAAACGTTAATCCTGCCACAGGAAAGGTCTATTCCCTCATTCCTGACTCCACAGACCACGATATCGAGCTCGCATACCAAGCAGCAGCAGCAGCTTTTCCAGCATGGTCAACCACGTCCATTAATGATCGATCTGCCGTTCTTTCCAGAATTGCAGACCTCATTAACCACAACCTCCACGAACTCGCCCTTGCGGAGTCCATAGACAATGGAAAGCCCGTGTCTCTTGCTACTCAAGTTGATATTCCTCGTGCAGAATCAAACATTAGATTCTTTGCTACTGCCATTCAACACTTCGCAAGCGAAGCGCACATCATGGAAGATAAAGCGATCAACTACACCAACAGGAAGCCCATCGGAGTCGTTGGATGTATTTCTCCTTGGAACTTACCACTCTATCTTTTTACTTGGAAAATAGCGCCTGCTCTTGCGGCAGGTAACTGCGTTATTGCAAAGCCCTCTGAAATCACTCCTATGACAGCTTACCTTCTATCGAAGCTTTGCATCGAAGCTGGATTGCCAAAAGGTGTGCTCAATATCGTACACGGACTCGGCGCTAAATGCGGCAATGCAATGGTCGCTCATAAAAAAATTAAAGCCATCTCGTTTACCGGTGGTACCACAACTGGCGCGCACATCGCATCTATCGCTGCACCGATGTTTAAAAAACTCTCTCTTGAACTCGGTGGAAAAAATCCAAACGTCATTTTCGCTGATTGTGACTTCGATAAAATGATCGCAACAACTGTAAGATCTTCCTTCAGCAATCAGGGACAAATTTGCCTTTGTGGCTCTAGAATTCTTATCGAAAGGCCTATCTATGAAAAATTCAAAACTGCTTTTCTTGAAAAAGTAAATAAGATGACCGTTGGAAACCCTCTTTCACCCGAAACCCGCATGGGTGCTGTGGTGAGCGAAGGTCATATGAATAAAGTGCTCAGCTATATCGAACTCGCTAAACAAGAAGGAGGAACTGTTCTAACTGGCGGATCAAGGGTTACCTTAGAAGGAGAAAATAAAGACGGATATTTTATCGCACCAACGGTAATCGAGGGATTAGGACCTAATTGCCGCACAAATCAAGAAGAAATATTCGGCCCTGTAGTAACTATCGCTCCATTTGATACTGTTGAAGAGGCTGTGGAAAATGCCAATTCAACAATGTACGGGCTTGCAGCAACTCTATGGACGAGCGACCTTTCAAAGGCACACAAAGTAGCGGCTCAAATAGATTCAGGAATTGTTTGGATTAACACATGGTTGCTCAGAGATCTCCGAACACCCTTTGGTGGTGTCAAAAGCTCTGGCGTGGGAAGAGAAGGTGGGTTTGAAGCTTTGAAGTTTTTCACAGAAGCACAAAATGTCTGTATTGAGCTTTAGCCCTCAGACTTAGATCCATTTGTGAAAAACCAACCAAAATGTTCGTTAAACCGCGACTCAGTGCGACGAATAAAACTTGTAATCGAAAATAGGGCCTTCATGTCTTTACTCTTAGTGTGGAGAAGAACTCAACTCGCATTCCATTTGTTGCCCGAACAATTTAAAAGAATTGCGAATTATTGCTTTTCTAACATGTTTTAACGATATTAAAAAGTGAGTTGTTACACGAATGATCAATCGGGGGCACAACAGACAATAGAACGGTACAGAAATGAGAAGTAGAAAAAAAATTATCAATCTCGACGGGGTAGTTTACAGAGACAAACAAGAAGCACTCGATCACTTAAACTCCCTAGAAAGAACCAAATCCACTATTCACGGACTCGAAATAGTGATTTTATCCAACACAACCATAACCACCGATATGTATAAAACGGTTTGGTTTTCATCGCAACTCAATGTTTATGAAACGGCTAGAGCTTTTATTGCGGAAAAAATGGGAGGAGCTTGGAACTATATTGAGTTTAAATAAGATACTATTTTAAAGTTTCCTCTTCTTAATAACTCTGTTTAAAACTAAAACTTTCCATTTTGTCGAATTCCTTGAAACTCTAGCAATTTAGTAACGTATTTTCAGTTAATCGAAAACCCTTGTAAATCAAGGTTTTTTGAACCCGCAAGTTTTACTATTTTTACTCACCTCAAGGAAAACCAGGAAAATCATGAAGAGGATTGCACTTCTATTCTTGTGCCTAGCAGCTGGAACTGCTTCACAAGCCGCCCTAATGAACGACTCTATTCCGTCGTCAAAATCGAATATTAAAATTTCTCCTGACGATCCTGAGATTCTTGCGATCGATAAAGCTCTTGTAGCCAACTACCTCAACCATTTTTGTTACTCTTCAGACAAAAATTTGTTGAATGCCCACGGTTACACTACCGATCAAGTCCCGACTTTTTCTCCAGAAATCATCTCTGAGAGAATGAAAGCACTGGACGCTGAAACTCCTTTCGATCTTGTTTACAACAATACTGTTCAAGGATTCATCGATCTGTACTCTATCAGAAGACGCGACATTTCTACCAAAGTACTAGGAATGTCTCAACTATATTTTCCGCTTTTCGAAGAGGCGCTCGCGAAATACGAGATTCCGCTTGAAATGAAATACCTCGCTATCGTTGAGTCTGCTCTTAACCCTTCTGCAATTTCATCTGCAGGAGCTGGCGGATTATGGCAGTTCATGGTAGGTACTGGAAAAATGTATGGTCTAGATGTAAACAGCTACCAAGACGAACGCTTTGATGCTTACAAGTCTACGGATGCTGCTTGCAAATACTTGAAGTCTCTTTACAACACTTTCGGCGACTGGCAGCTTGCTCTTGCAGCATACAACAGCGGTCCTGGAAATGTTAACAAAGCAATCCGCAGATCTGGCGGTAAGCGCGACTTCTGGGAAATCAAACCTTTCCTTCCAAAAGAAACTCAAGGGTATGTTCCTGCTTTTATTGCGGTGAACTATGTGATGAATTATGCTTCTGAGCACAACCTATATCCTGCAAACCCAACTAGAACTTTCTACGAAGTAGACTCTATCCATGTAAAAGGACCTGTTAACTTCAATGCTCTTTCATTTGTTCTAGGAGTTCCTGTTGATGAAATTGCTCAACTCAATTGCACATACAAGCTGCGCGAGATTCCTAACAATAACAAGAAACACTACCTCATTCTCCCAACAGAGAAAATTGGTCTTTTCATGAAAAATGAGGAGCTTGTTTATGAGCAAAGCAGAGAAGAGGTAAACCCTGCAACTAACATGCTTGCAAACAACCCAGAGCCCTCTAAACAACCTGAAAAAGCTACCAATACGACAGTTGCAGCAAACAACAACTCTGGTAAAGAAATCAAAAAAACTGTTTGGGAAGAATCTTGGAAAACACACAGTGTGAAAAGAGGAGAGTCACTCGGAAGTATTAGCGATAAGTATGATGTTAGCTTGGCAAACATTAAAAAGTGGAATAAAATCAAAGGTTCTAAAATCGTTCCTGGTCAAAAGTTGAAGATCCAAACTAAGGTGAAAAAGACGATCTCAGTAAACGCTCAAGAAGAAGAAAATACTGCAAGCGCAACACCAACTCCACAACAAGAAGAAGAGCGCTCTGAAGACGTTGCTGACAACGCTCCTTCTCAGCAGACCACTAGCCCTGCTAAGGCTCCAGAAAAAGCAAAAGAGAAAACAAATGCAGCTCCTAAATACAAATACTACACTGTTCAGCCTGGTGATACACTTTGGGATATCGCAGCTAAACACGATGGTGTTTCTATTGAGCAAATCAAGAAATTAAACTCCGGCCTGAAAGAAAATAAGCTTGCCGTTGGACAAAAAATTAAAATCAAAATAATCGGATAATAATGAAAGTTGAAAACGGCAAAAATGTAGAGGTTCACTACACATTGCACATTGATGGGCCAGAAGGTGAAATCGTAGAACAAACCACTGGTGGAGAACCCCTCCGTTTTGTGTTCGGTCAAGATCCAATGCTCCCAAAATTTGAAGCAGCTCTTCAAGGTCTCGGAGCGGGAGAAAAATTCACAGTATCCATTCCTTGCGCTGACGCCTACGGCGAAGAAGATCAGGAATTCTATATGGAATTTGAAAAAAGTGAATTCCTTGACGAAGACGGTCAATTCGACGAAGAACTATTCGCTGAAGGCGAAGTAGTACCAATGCAAACTCCAGATGGCCAAATGGTGCAAGGTGTCGTTGCAGAGGTAAAGCTTAACACGATCATCATCGACTTCAATCACCCGCTTGCGGGTGAAAACCTCTTCTTTGAAGGTGAGGTGGTAGCAGTAGGTTAATTACAGCTATTTTGTTGATAAAGGATATAGGAAGGGTGCCGAAACATCGACACCCTTCTTTTTTTTTGTACCCTAAACATTCTGTCTGTGGCGAGATCTCTTTTTAAAACCAGCGGTAGTACGCTGTCTTCCTTCTCAACTGTAGTAGGAATCACCCTTGTACTGTCAATGGTAGGAGCGCTACTGACAATCCTACTTGTGGCTAAATCTGTCACAAAGCACTTCAAAGAACAACTCACTGTACAGCTTTTCCTTCAAGAAGGAGCTGAAGAAGTCGATATTCTTAGCTTTAAAAAAGAAATCGAGGCTCAGGACTTTAGCGGTTCGGTTCAGTACACATCAGCAGAACAAGCTGCACAAACGATGCAAGAAGAGCTCGGTGAGGAGTTCGTAGAATTCCTCGGATACAATCCTTTGCCTGCTTCTATTGACATTCAAATCGATCCAGCATTCGCTGAATTAGATAGCCTAGAATCAAAAATTGCCATTGCGGCTAATAATCCTCTCGTCGATGAGGTCGTTTACCAAAAAGGACTGCTCCAAATGGTGAATGAAAATATTGGAAAATGGAGCCTTGGACTTCTCATTATTGGGGTTCTTTTCCTGATCATCGCCGTAGTGCTTATCGTGAACACCATAGAACTAGCCATATTCTCTCAAAGGTTTATCATTAAATCAATGCAATTGGTGGGGGCTACCCACTGGTTTATTCAAAAACCTTTTCTGAAAAAAGGTCTTTGGTTCGGAGTGCTTGCCTCCATTTTCTCGCTTACTATTTTGAGTGCAATCCTCTTCTATTTCAGAGAACCACTGGCTGATGTTATTACAGTTCTTGTTCAAGATCACAATTACATCATCCTTCTCATTGCTGTTCTAGGCACCGGACTTCTAGTGTCTTGGCTCGCTACGGCCTACGCCGTGCGCCGATTCGTGCGTTCTACTCACAACGATTTGTACTAAATCCGTTTATCCATTCATCAAAGCCGTTCATTGGCTATTTGATACACTTCTCCATCTTTTTCAAACAAAACCCAGTCTTTTAGCCATATTCGTATTGTTAACTGCCTAGAAGGCAAGAACATTTTAAAATTTTCATAGAACAACAACATTTGTTTGACATACCGAATGGATAGTTTTATTATGTTTGGCGCCCTATAAAAACGTTAATGACCAAAGGTCAATTACCTTTTAACCAATTTCAAATCCATAATCTGTAACAACCCTTTAAAATCAAAAGTGTTATGAGCAAAAAGCAACAGTCATCAGGACCAGATCTTAGCGCGATCTTCCCATACATTGCAATTCCAATTGCTTTGTTGGTAGGTGTTCTTCTTTACATGTATGTGCTAGGTAATCCTGCAAACTTCGAAGGTGGAGATCCTTTAAAAGGTCACCCTCTTAACGTACTAGGAACAGTACACAAAGGTGGTATCATCGTATCCTTCCTTATCGCGGTAAACCTTATTGTTCTTATCTTCACTATCGAGCGCTTTATCAGCCTTTCAAAAGCAAAAGGCCGTGGTAGCGTTGATGCTTTCATCCGTCGTGTGCGCACTATGCTAAACAACGGTGAAATCGACAAAGCTGTTGCTGAATGCGACAAGCAGAGAGGTTCTGTTGCTGCCGTTCTTCGCGCAGGTCTTACTAAGTACAAGGCTCTAGAAAACGAACCAAACTTGGATAAAGAAGCTAAGGTAACATCTATCAAGCAAGAACTTGAAGAGGCTACTTCTCTAGAATTACCAATGCTTTCTAAGAACCTAGTTGTTCTTTCGACAATGGCATCTCTTGGTGTACTTGTTGGTCTTCTTGGAACTGTAAATGGTATGATTTCGTCGTTCGAAGCAATGGCAACTGCTGGTGCTCCTGACGCGACTGCTCTTTCACTTGGTATCTCTGAAGCACT
>JAIXWP010000065.1 GCA_027491215.1 Flavobacteriales bacterium
AACTCGAGCATATTGAGTTATTGAAATGGATGAACAACATCTCTCAGCTGAGTACTTTTTTATTGCCGGTAGGTTTTTACCTCATGATTTTTGGAGCTCCAAATGCATTTCGAGCAAATATGTCCCCCTCTTTCGGCTTTGTTATATTGGCCATTTTATGGATGATTTCATCGGGAGGGTTAATTGATCTCAGCTCGAGGTTGAATGCTTTATTAATCCCGGAAGGAAGCGCATTTGAGGCTTGGTTAAAACCAACAGAAGATCGCGCAAAAGATCTCACACATCTTATCTTGAGCTATTCTGGAGTGGGATCATTAATCAGTACTATTTTTTGCATTGCCATTATTCCTGCTATTTGTGAAGAGCTTGCTTTTCGAGGAGTGTTGCAACCATTGCTTATTGGCTCGACCAAGAATATCCATTTGGGTATTTGGGTAAGCGCCATTTTATTTAGCTTCTTTCATTTTCAATTTTATGGCTTTTTACCTCGTGTAATCTTAGGAGCCATGCTAGGATATTTATTCGTTTGGTCGGGAGCTTTATGGGTTTCTATTCTCGCGCATTTGGCAAATAATTCCCTCGCTATTCTACTCTTCCATTACAATGGTGGAAGCTTAGAGGCTCCTCAGGAGGATTTTCAGAATGGAATCGGCTTTTATATGATTTCTATATTCATATTTATCTCTATTCTAATGCTTTTGATACGAAAACGCATACCACAATCTGGTTGGCTCATAGAATCTTAAGAAAAAAGATGTATATTTGCGCCCCTTAAAACAGGGCACCATGAACGACATGTTCAAAATACTAGCAGGTTCAGCTTCTACCTATATGGGAGAAGGAATTGCGAAATCATTAGACACCGAATTAGGTAATGTGATTTTGCAACGCTTCAGCGACGGAGAATTTCAGCCAAGTATCGAAGAAACCGTTCGTGGAAAGGATGTAATCATCGTTCAATCGACGTTTCCTCCAACAGACAATCTCTTTGAATTGCTTCTTTTAATTGACGCGGCAAAGAGAGCATCTGCTAGAAAGATAGTTGCTGTAATGCCTTACTTTGGTTTTGCTCGTCAAGACAGAAAAGATAAGCCAAGAGTAGCCATCGGAGCGAAGCTCGTTGCTAATTTGCTTACTGCAGCTGGCGTGAGCCGAGTGATTACAATGGATTTGCACGCAGAGCAAATTCAAGGATTTTTTGAAGTACCGGTAGACCACTTATATGCGAGCACGGTGTTCCTTCCTTATTTACAGGAATTGAATATCCCGGATCTAGTGATTGCAGCGCCTGATACAGGAGGAACAAAGCGTGCAAATGCATACGCTAAAGTGCTAGGAGTGGATCTTGCGATCTGCTACAAGCAAAGAAAAGTGGCCAACCAAGTAGATAGCATGACCGTGATCGGAGATGTGGCTGGAAAGAATGTAGTGTTGATCGATGACATGGTGGATACAGCGGGTACATTGTGTAAAGCAGCAGAGATGATGCTTGAGCACGGTGCACTAAGTGTGAGAGCAATTTGTACGCACCCAGTATTAAGTGGCAAAGCGTATGAAAGAATTCAAGATTCAGTTTTAACTGAATTGATCGTTACCAATAGCATTCCTCTCAAAGAGGGCGCACCTGTGGACAAGATTAAGGTCCTCGATGTGTCAAAACTCTTTGCAGATGTATTGCACAACTTGTTAGAGAACAAGAGTATTAGTTCGCATTTTATTATATCATAAATAACAAATAAAAATGAAGCAAATCAGTTTGAGCGGTTCTCTTCGTGAGGACGTAGGGAGACAAAATGCTGCCGATCTTCGCAGAAATGGGCGAGTTCCAGCGGTTCTTTACGGAGGTAATTCACAAGTTCACTTGAGCGTTAGCGCAATGGACCTTAGCAAAATCCTTCGTCAACCAGAAACTTTCCAAATCAATTTGGAAATTGGTGGTAATGTTTACAAGACTCTTATTCAAGAGATGCAATTTCACCCAGTGAAAGATGCGCCTACTCACATCGACTTCTTGGAACTTGTTCCTGGTAAAGAAGTGAAAACAGCACTTCCAGTTCGTTTGACAGGTAGCTCTGAAGGTGTTAAAGCAGGTGGTAAACTTGTATTGAACTATCGTAAGATGCGTATCATTGGTAAGCCAGAGGATCTTCCAGAGGCTATCACAGTTGATATTTCTCACCTCAACATTGGTGATATGGTTCGCGTTCGCGAAGCAGCTATCCCAGGTTGTCGTTTTGCTGAAGCTGAAGCTTCTGCAATCGTTGGTGTACAAGCTACTCGTGCGTCTATCGCTGCTGACCAAGCTGCTGCTGACGACAAGAAGAAGAAGAAATAATATTTCATCATCTATATTTCAAAAAGACCGCCTTCATGGCGGTCTTTTTTTTGTCAGGTTTCTTCACCTAAAGGAATCCTTATTTTCGCATCATGAAATTTCTCATTGTAGGTCTTGGAAATATTGGCTCAGAATACGAGAACACAAGGCATAATATCGGATTTAAAGTTGTTGAGCACCTTGCATCACAAGGGAATGCTTCATTTACAACTGGGCGCTACGCTGCAGTTTGTGAGATGAGACATAAAGGAAAAATTTTCGTGCTCATCAAACCTTCTACTTACATGAATCTTTCTGGAAATGCTGTGCGCTATTGGATGCAAGAGGAAAAAATTCCATTGGAAAATGTATTGGTGATTACAGATGATCTAGCGCTAGCATTTGGCAAACTGCGCATGAGAGGACAAGGCAGTGATGGTGGACACAATGGTCTCAAACACATTCAACAAATTTTGAATACGGGCTCATACGCACGATTGCGGTTTGGAGTGGGTGCTGAATTCTCCAAAGGACAGCAAGTTGATTATGTTCTTGGTGACTGGAATGATGAGGAGAAAAAAACATTGCAAGAAAGGATCGAAGCTGCAGGGAAATCGGTTTTGAGCTTTGGGTTGATTGGTCTAGCCCGCACGATGAATGAATTCAATACCAAATAGTTTTTTCGGTTTTTAAATTCGATGACTATCTCTTTCTAATCGTTTCGAATTTGCCTAATTTAATTCGAAGATATTTTTCATTTCCATTTTTGATGCTCTGAATAACGATCTTCGGATCCTTTTTCTTACTAGGTTGTTGAAGTTGCTTTTCAGCCAATGCCAATGCGAAGTTGTTTTCAGGATACTCCTCACTTCCCCATAGTTTCGACTTTGCTTTATCCTCTGCAAAAGCCCAGATATTATTGTAATTCTTGGCTTTCTTAGCAGCGCTCGCATTCATCAAACCATTCTCACTACTTGGTGGGATATAGGTATGAGGCCTAGAAGGATTTTCCGATTGAGGAGTATTTGATTCTGCGTATTCTTCTTCTGGAGCTTGTTGAATCGATGGCGCCTGAAGAGGTGCAGGTGTATTTTCAATACTGTCTTGACGGTCTTCAATAATTGGCTGCGGAATGTCTTGTGCTACATCACCAAAATCATCTTCTCGTTGAGGCATCACGCGATACAGAGGGGTGGTAGATTGCTGATCCGAAGGATTGGCGCTAGGACTATTCACCGCAGTTGAATCTTGAATATTGCCGCCATTGATTGGCTTCACTTCTTGTTCCGTGGGGCGCTGTTTGTCTTGCGCCATTTGTGCAGGCTGTGGATTTTCAGAGGTACCATTCATCCAAAGAAGAGCAGCAATTGCTGCGGCAGCTGCAGAATAGTAAAATGCTCTTTTCAGAGAAATAACTTTAGCACCGCCCGCCACAAGAGCACCCGCTTCTTTTTGGCGGAGACTATCTTTAAAGTCACAAATGATTTGCGGAGCCACCAATCTAGGAAGAGTTCCCGCAGATTTTACTCCTTTCCAAACGTTAGAGGATGGCGCTTTGTATGATCTAGCACCGTAACCCGGAAGAAGGTTCCAATAGAGGAATTCTTGGCCTTTATATAACATCACTTTATGATCAAACGTCAAAACTGGCGCAGCCTCTAATTTGAAAGAGCCAACGTTTTCGAGCTCCTCCTTCAGATCAGGGTTGGCCGCCACAAAAGCCTCGAATTCGGGCAACAAAGCGACCTCCAGATTACCTTCAAGGTAGTCTAGGAAAAACGCTTCGTAATTATCTCTTGTGATGATCATAATACATTTTCAATTTTACCGATGTATGCTTTCAGCGTCACGCGGGCTCTGTAGATATACACCTTTACTTGTGATTCATTCAATCCAGTAATCTCTTCAATCTCCTCATAGGAGTAACCTTCATAGTCGCGCAGCATGATTACACTCTTTTGTATCGGAGGTAATTGATCTAGCGCCTCATTCAGAACATCGTGCAAATCGCTGTACTGACGCTGTGTGTTCGTCATACTTGTTTTGAGCGCATCTGAAGTGTAGTCCAGGTGTCTTTTTTCTCGGCGCATCGCATCGATCATCGTGTGATATCCCGAGGTAAACAAGTATGATTTTGCTTTTTCAAAGCTTACTTCTTCCGCCTTCGTCCAGAGTTTTGTAAAAGTTTCCTGCACGAGATCCTTAGCTTTATCGCGATCTTTTACGTTTTTAAGTAAAAAGCGATAAAGCCCATCAGAGTGGAGGTCCACACATTTATTGTACTCTGCAGCGGTCATTAGGAAGGCTTTTCAAATATAAGACGCCCGGGGGTAAATAAAAGTTACAAAAAAAAATTACAGAGCAACGCTGGGGAAAAATTGTAGAGCCACGCTGCAGCGTGGCTCTACAATTTTCCATATCATTTGTCCCTTGTCATTTGTAATTTGTCACTTTCTTGATCTACATCAACAACTCGGGCCTGACCGCTGTTATACTTTTGTCTCAAATAAAAATAGAAAAACATGTCAAAGACAAATTGGGTATTAGAACCTACACACAGCGAAATTGGCTTCAAAGTGAAGCACATGATGATCACAAACGTTTCTGGATCTTTCGGAGCATTTAGCGCGAGCGCTAAAACAGAAGGTGATGACTTCAGCACCGCTGAAATTGAATTCACTGCAGATGTGGCTTCTGTGAACACTGGAAATGATCAAAGAGATGGTCACTTGAAAAGCGGAGATTTCTTCGATGCGGAGAACCACCCACAAATCAAGTTTGTATCAAACAAAGTAGAGAAGAAAGGTGATGCTGATTATATCGTACACGGAGATCTAACGATCCGCGGTGTATCAAAGCCAGTAGCTTTCAACGCAGAGTTGGGTGGTATCGGTAAAGATCCTTGGGGAAATGAAAAAGCTGGTTTTAGCATCAACGGTAAAATCAACAGAACAGATTTCGGCTTGAGCTGGAACGCTGCTCTTGAAGCAGGTGGAGTATTGGTTTCAGAAGAAGTGAAATTCCACAGCGAACTACAGTTGGTAAGAGGTTAAGAGGTATATAAGGTTTAGTAAAAAATCCCCCTCGACTTTTCGAGGGGGATTTTTTTTGGCTAAGCTTTTTCGCTTAGCGCATGAACCAAACCAAACTTGGTCGAAGGGGCCTTTACTTTCCTTCTACCAGTTGCTATCACAGACACACGCTCACGCTTGAGCAGATGCGCTATATTCTTTAAGTCTTTGAGAGAAACATATCCTACCAATTGGTGAGACTGCGGCGTTATCAAGCCTTCAGTGATGCTTTCAAAAGGAATGATTTTCTTCACCGCATCTTCGGTGTACCTCACATATATTTCTAAGAAAATATTCTTTTCATCCAATCGCTCGAGTGGCGTTTTTGATTTTGTATAAAGATATTGTCGTCCATCTACTACATGTTGGATGTCGCTTAGAACAGCCGTCGCAGTGGGGAAGGAGCCTGCGCCTCTTCCGAAAAGAAATTGCGGACCCGCAAACCCCGCTTCCACTGAAACACCATTAAATTCTTGTTCGATATTGAAAAGGGAATCGGTTGAAGAAACAAATTCAGGAATAACAAACGCTGCAATCTTCTGATCTTGCTGATAAACGGTGGGCACCAATTTGATTTTTAAATTTTTATTTTGAGCAAACTTGATGTCGTCAGCAGTTAAATATTCTATCCCAAAATTGACCACTTCGTCGGGTTTGAAATACACACCGAATGAATGGAGCGTGAGAATGATCAGTTTATATTTTGCATCATATCCACCAACATCTGAGGTGGGGTCTGTTTCAGCGAAACCTAGATCTTGCGCTTGTTTTAGAGCGAGTTTGTATTCTAGTTTTTCTTGGAAAATTTTGGATAGAATATAGTTGGACGTACCATTGAAAATTCCACGGAGGTTGTAAATAGGCTCATATGCAAAGTAATTGTCGATGGTCTGTACGACAGGAATGGCGCCGCAGACAGCGGCCTCATACCGGAAAATGGAGTTGTTGATTTTTGCCAAAGCGGTCAGCTCTTCGAGGTGAGAGGCTACCAATTTTTTGTTGGCAGTAACAAATTGTTTGCCTGAAACTAAGGTTTTACGGGCTACTTCATAGGCCCATTCTGCATCGTCAATGGCTTCAACAATGATATCAATTTCGGGGTCTTCGAGTAATTCTTCGATATCATATCCAATGATTTCACTAGGGGCTATGCGCGTTTTATCTCGATTTTTTACAATTATTCTTTTGATAACGGCATTGTCATAGCCCGCGCCGCTCAACAATAAGTAGAGCCCTTGACCTACGCATCCAAATCCTACCAATCCGATTTTTTTCATGATCATATTTTTTAATTCACTTCAATGAGTGTGTTCTGTTCTATTATTTGACTTAATGCTGTTGTTTCAACGAGAAATCCATCATGTCCATAGGGACTATCAATGATGTGCAATGAAGCATTCGGGATGTGCTCAGCCAAGAAAGCTTGTTCTGAAGGGGGAAAGAGTTGATCACTCTTGATTCCAATGACCAATGTTTTGGCTTTTATCAAACCGAGCGTTCGTTCGGTAGATATTCGCCCTCGTCCCACATGATGTGTATCCATCGTTTTGGTGAGTGCATAGTAACTATATGCATCGAATCGATTAACCAATTTTTGTCCCTGATATCGTTGGTAGCTGCTTGCTGCAAATCCTTGTAAGCGTTCATCTTCGTCCTTCTGTGTTTGTCCAAAGGCATCATAGTGTCTATAGCTGAGCAGTGCAACAGCTCGTGCTGCACGCAATCCTTTTTTGGCTGCATCTATTGATGGAACCCCCCAGGTGATATCCGCTTCAATGGCCATGCGCTGCGCTTCATTGTAGGCGATTCCCCACGGTGAATGCCTTGCAGCTGTCGCGATCAGTACTAAATTTTCGATGAGATCGGGTCGAGCAATTGCCCATTCCATCGCTTGAAATCCGCCCATAGAGCCACCTATCAGAGTTCCAATCTTTTTGATGCCCAGATGGACACGAAGAAGTTCTAGTGATTTTACTATATCACGGACAGTGACCAAAGGAAAATCAGAATAGAATGATCGTTCGGTTTTTGGATTGATACTCGATGGGTTGGTGCTGCCATAGCAGCTCCCGAGCACATTCGCACAAATGATAAAGTGTTTGTTCGGGTCAAACTGTTTGCCTTTTCCAAATAAACCTTCCCACCAATCAAGCACATCACTGTTGGCTGTGAGTGCATGACACACCCACACCACGTTGCTATGATCGGGGAGAAGGTGGCCTACCGTATGGTAGGCCACTTCTATTCCTTGGAAAGACGCACCGCTTTCCAACCCAAACAAATCTTTATGCAAGAACTTCTTCATTGAGGGGACGGGGTATTGGAACATTAATGAGTTCGATGGCTTGAGAGATATCAGCTTTGATATCGTCTATATGCTCTAGTCCAACAGATAAACGGAGGAGTCCTGGTTCAACACCAGCTGCTCTTTGTTCTTCTGCTGACAATTGCTCGTGTGTTGTAGAAGCAGGTTGAATGATGAGCGTTTTGGCGTCACCTACGTTTGCTAGGTGTGAAATCAATTGAAGACTATTCACGAGTTGATCTGCAGCTTCTTTGCCTCCTTTCACTTTGAAGGAAAGCACGCCACCGAAACCGTTGGTGAGGTATTTCTTCGCGAGTTCGTTGTATGGTGAGGAGTTCAATCCTGGATAGTTGACATACTCCACTTGCGGAAGAGATTCAAGCCATGAGGCGATTTCGAGCGCATTGTCTACAGTTCGTTGAACGCGCAATGAAAGCGTTTCAAGACCTTGTAGGAGTAAGAATGAATTGAAAGGAGAAAGAGCAGGCCCGAAGTCGCGCAGTCCTTCTACACGCGCACGAATAGCGAAGGCGATGTTAGGTAAACCGAGTGGATTGTTTTCTCCGAAAATATCCCAGAATTTCAGTCCATGATATCCTTCACTTGGCTCAGTGAATTGTGGGAATTTACCGTTGCCCCAGTTGTAATTTCCTCCATCGATAATAACTCCGCCTACAGAAGTGCCATGTCCACCAATCCATTTGGTAGCACTTTCAACTACCACATTGGCGCCGTATTGTAAAGGTTTGAATAAATAACCTCCCGCGCCGAAGGTGTTGTCTACCACTAGTGGGAGATCATAATTTTTAGCAATAGCACTGATTTTTTCGAAGTCAGGAATATTGAATCCTGGATTACCAATTGACTCTACGTAGATCGCTTTTGTTTTTGAATCGATGAGTTGTTCGAAAGAGTCTGGGTTATCTCCGTTGGCGAATCGAGTTTCGATACCGAGGCGTTTGAAGGCTACTTTGAATTGATTGTAAGTGCCTCCGTAGAGAAATGAAGTGGAGATGAAATTATCTCCTGTTTGGAGAATGTTATTTAGAGCGATGAATTGTGCCGCTTGTCCCGAACCCACGGCTAGCGCGGCTACTCCGCCTTCCAATGCAGCGATGCGTTTTTCGAATACATCAGTGGTAGGATTTTGAATGCGGGTATAGATATTTCCGAATTCCCTTAGACCAAATAGGTTGGCTGCATGCGCTGAGTCGTTGAAGACATAACTAGTGGTTTGGTAGATCGGCACAGCGCGTGATCCTGTTGTTGGGTCTACCTCTTGTCCAGCATGAAGCTGAAGTGTTTCGAATTTGTAATTTGCTTTTGACATGACGTTTTGTTTTTTATTATTTGTTGATTTGATTTTTGAAGAAAAAAAAAGCCCCCGAGATTTTATATGGATCCCGGGGGCTGATTTGCTAAACAAACAAATGATCAATACTGATCTACCTCCGGTATTTTTGGACAACAGCAGCACATGTGCATCATCGCACGTTTCATCATGCCTTTAGGAATTTTGCTGAATTTATTTGCTGTTGTAGAAGTCATATTGTTTTTTTGAAATCGTGAAATTTATTTTGTCATGGGTAAAAAAAAAGCCCTTCGAACTTCGAAGGGCTTTCAATATTTGCGAGTTTAATTTTATGCAAATGATGACTGCTACCTTCGGGCTTCCGAGGATTTACAACACATCATATGGCACATTGAATTAAACATTTCTTTCGTTTTTTGGTGCTGCAAAGATACAGCGATAATTTTTCTAATTTCCAAATTTATTTTTGTTAAATCTCAGAAAAGCCTGTAAAAACAGGCTTTTCAGTGACTAGTTACGAACGACGAGTGACTAAACTAGTCACTATTAGTTAGTCACTAGTCACTAGTTCAGAGGTACCTCGGGTCATCCATGTATCGGAGTTTTTCTATGAAGGTGGCTTCGATGGAGATGGCGCCGAACTCTTCACTTACTTTTCCTCGAATCGCATAAATCCCTTTGCCTCGCCATTGATATTGCTGCGCCACTGGAGGGAAATGAACGGTGTCCAAAAAATATCCTTCACGATCAATGAAAGTTCCGAAATACATGCGCTCACCTTTTGCAGTACGGGAGGGCTTGATTGTCACCAAATAGCCAATCACTAACACTGTTTTTCCAACATTGTTGATGAGATCACGCGCCATGAAATCGTAGGCGGGAGCGCTTTGTAAGAGGTCGAAAGGGTTGCACAAGGTGAATCCAATCAACTCTAATTCATCATACGCATCCTCAATCCATGAATGCTCTAGCGGTGGCAAAGTGAATGATTTAACAGGTGTTTGAAACATTCCTTGATCGGGCATATTCATTTTTGAACCAGCAAAATGAAAGTGCGCTGACCACATCAATTCTTTCTTACTTCTTAGTGTAAAATGAAAAGCTCCCACTTTGATAAGCGTAGAAATTTGCTCAAGTGAAATTCGTACTCGTTGTAAAAAGTCTTCAAAGGAGTCAAACTGACCATTATTATTTCGCTCATCGAGTATCGCAATGATGGTGTCATGCTCAATATCTTTTACGAGTCCCATTCCTAGAACGATCGTTCGGTCGTAAATAACACAAACGGCGCTACCTCTCTGTACACAAGGCGGAGCGATGGACGCACCATGCATTCGTGCTTCATGAACATATAATTCGGTACTATAAAATCCGCCAAAATTATTGAGCGTAGCGGTCATATATTCTAATGGGTAGTATGCTTTGAGAAAAAGGCTTTGGTAACTCTCCACAGCATAGCTTGCGCTGTGACCTTTTGCGAAAGCATAACCCGCAAAACTTTCAATTTGTCGCCACACTTCGGCAATCATATCATCGGGATGACCTTTTAGTTTTGCTTTTTGAAAAAATGCATTTCGAGCGTTATCAAATTCTTCACGACCACGAAATTTTCCGGACATACCGCGACGAAGAGAATCTGCTTCGCCCAAATCCAAACCTCCAAAATAGTGGGCTACTTTTATCACATCCTCTTGATAGACCATGACTCCGTAAGTCTCTGGCATGATATCGAGCATTATTGGATGAGCATCTTTTCTTCGCTCTGGAAAGCGATGGCGCTGAATAAATGCTCGCATCATCCCGCTGCGGGAAACACCAGGTCGAATTACTGAACTCGCGGCAACAAGTCCTAGATAATCGTCTACTTGAAGCTTGGTTAACAACATGCGCATGGCAGGAGATTCTACATAGAAACAACCAATGGCTTTTGCGTTGCGCAATAGGTCTTTGATGTGTTCATCTTTTTTGAACCTGCGCATATCATGAATATCAAAGACTTCATGATCTGGTTGATTGTATTGAATAATATCAATGGCCTCTTTAATTTTTCCTAAACCACGTTGAGAAAGAATATCAAACTTGTAGATACCGACATCTTCTGCTACCACCATATCGAAATGGGTTGTAGGAAATCCTTTCGGAGGAAAAAACGTTGCGCTGTAATGATGAATAGGCTTTTCAGTAATCAGAATTCCGGCTGCGTGAATGCTGAGTTGATTCGGGAAATCTTGAATATAGGTAGAATATTGCAACACCAATTGTTGCAATGAATCTAGCTTTTCGTAGTCAAATTTTCCATCAGAAAGCAGATCAATATCACTCTTTGGTAATCCAAAAACCTTTCCCAACTCACGCACCACTGCTTTGAATTGAAAGGTGACGTAAGCCCCGAGCAGACAGACATTGGGGAATTTGGAAAAAATATAGTTCGTAATATCCTCACGGTCGGTCCACGAGAAATCGATATCGAAGTCGGGTGGGTTTTTGCGATATAGATTAATAAATCGCTCGAAATACAAATCTAGTTCTATCGGATCTACATCCGTGATGCGAAGTAGATAGGCGAGGATGCTATTGGCGCCGCTGCCGCGACCTACATAGAAGTATCCTTTTTCGCGCGCGTATCTTGTAATGTCCCAATTGATGAGGAAGTAGCTTAAATATTGTTTTTCACGAATGATGCTCAATTCTTTTTCGATACGCTCTAGAATTGCCGTTGTCGTTTCTGGATATCGATAAGCTAAGCCTTCCATCGCTAGGGCCCGCACCAATTCGTAATCACCGTCAACCGTTCCAGTGTAAGTGGATTGGTTCTGCATAGGAGCATCACTTCCAAACTCGAACTTTACTTCACTCGATGAAATGATCTTTTCAGTGTTGGAGATTAGTTCAGGGAAGTCATCATATATTTCTAGTAACTCTTCCCTTGATATGAACTTTTCATCATCGCGCGCTTCTTCTGTTTTAGGTAATTTACTCAGAAGAATATTGTTGTCAATCGCACGTAGAAGGCGGTGTGTATTGAAGTCGCGTTTGCTTCGAAATGAAATAGGAACCAGTGCGACTAGTTTATCGGGACGGTTTTTATACAGATGAAAACGAAGGGAAGCAACTTCATGTGGAGCGATTCCAATAAATTCATTTTCATTTAGATCATCGATACCGAACGTTCGTTCGGTGTGTTTGAATGGGTAGATAATGAAAGTGTCCGATAACGCTGGACACCTATCTGGAATGGGTTCTCCTGAGGTTTGGTGTTCAGAGAGTAGTTTGTTTATTTCGTAATAACCATTATTGTTTTTTGCAATGGCAATAAATTGTTGTTGAATATTATTACGAAAATCAATACCAACCACGGGGTGGATATTATATTTTTTTGAAAGACGAATAAAGTCTAAAACAGCAGAAGTATTATTAATATCCGTGAGACAAAAATCTTTTAACCCTTCATCAGAAGCCATTTTCAGAAGGTCTTCTGGAGGGATGGTTCCATATCTCAATGAATAGTAAGAGTGCGCGCAGAGGTACATAGTACTTACTTTTTACGAAGTCTAGCGCGCGATTCACCCATTCCAAAAAGTTGAAGTTCTTGAGTTACTTCATATCGGTATTCGGGGGAAACACGTTCGCCAATGGGCTGAAGCAATTGCATTCCATTGGCGCGAGGATCCTTTATAGCAGGTGAAATGGGATAAGCATTGAATAGATTTTCCTGCGGCGGTCGCATTAATTCAACGATTCTTTCCAGCGGAGTTGAAAGGCTCATCCAATCATTTATGTCTTCATTGGCAAGCACAAGTGGTGAGCGGTGGTGTCCGATGCGGCGAAGCAGATCGTTGGCCGCCGTTGTAATAATTGAGAAGGACTTGACGTTTTCTTTTGTTTGAGGGTTAATCCATTCGTCCCAAATCCCCGCCATCGCAAAGGGGCGTTGGCCATTTTGTAGATACAGGCAAAATGGTTTATTGAGTCCAACGTCTTTTGGTCCTTCTATAAAACAGTCGGCAAGTACTATGCAGCGCTGAGATCGGATGGGTTTACGGAATGATGGTTTTTCCAAAATACCTCTGGCTCCTTGATAATTATAAAGATCATCCTTGTTATGATCTCCTTCCGAACGAGCATTGATAAAGAGCATCGATTTTTGTGCCCAATGAGGAGTCAGTCCAAATCGCAACGTTTGGAGAATCTGCGGTGCATCACTAGTAATAACTGGAGCGTATTCGCCAGCGCTCACGTTGGTATTAGGAATGAAAGAAAAAGTAGGAGCAGGAGTCACCCCAAACTTTTTCTCAATTTCCTTGATCTTTGTAACAATGGCATATCTCCCGCACATACCGCTAATTTAATCACACTTTCCCTATCTCCAAACGCCTATCCCCAAACTCCTAGCTCTTACCGCCATCCTCCACCAAGAGCTTTGTACAGCAGAATTTTTCCTACTACCAGGTTCTTCTTCACCTCAATGAGTTCAAGCTTGGCGTCTAGTGCATCGCGTTGAGTAAACAATACTTCCGTGTATTCTGCCCGAGCTGAGTTGAATAGACTGGTGGCAATCGTTACCGATTCTTGCAGTTTTTCAACTTCTTGATTCTTTGTTTCATAGCTATTGCTGTAGTTATCGATACGCGCGAGTTCATTAATCACATCAATATAAGCCTGAAGCACTGTTTGTTCATAGTTGTAAACGGCCTGCATTTGTCTGGCGTTGGCATTGCTAAAGTTGGCTTTCAACGCGTTTCGGTTGACCAACGGCGCTGCGATATCTCCGACAATATTGTAGGCTATTGAAGATGGATTCAAAAGAAACGCAGGGTTGAATGCATTGTACCCCATTCCTGCAGCAATATCTAGAGAAGGATAGAAGGCAGCCTTTGCTGATTTGATATCCAGTTTTGAAGCCTCCAGTTCATTTGCAGCTGACCGAATATCTGTTCGGTTTTGTAGTAATTGTGATGGTAAACCACTGGCATATTTTGTTACTGAAGTTTCCATTAATACTGAAGGTGTTCTAGAAATGGGTTGAGGAAACCTCCCTGCCAAAAAATTGAGAGAATTTTCTTTCTCCGTAATCTCTTGCTTTAACTCATACTGTAAGTTTTTGGTATGTAACAACTGAGCTTCAAATCGACTCACTGCGAGCTGCGATACACGAGTTGATTCCTTTTGAATTTTGATCATCTCAAGCGCATTTGTTTGAATATCGATGTTTTGCTGAACAATGTTCAATGCGTTGTCTAAAGCCAATAGCTCATAATATGAGGTCGCGATTTCTGCTACAAGTTGTGTTATCAAGAAATTTTTTCCTTCGATGCTTGATAAGTAGCGCTGTTCGGCTGCACCTTTTGCATTGCGAAGTTTTTTCCATACATCAATTTCCCAACTAGCATTCAGTCCGAGTTGGAGGTCTCCCAAGGGGTCAGGAAAGGGAGTGTTTTCACGAATATTCAATCCTTCTTCAACAGCGCCATTTCTAGTGAATTGACCTACCTTATCAATCCCTCCGCCCGCACCTAGATTAATAGAAGGAAGGTATTCTCCTTTTCTGGATTGAATTTCATTTTTGCGAATGGCAATTTCTTGAACGATGATATTCAGTTCTTGATTATTCTTTAAAGCTGTATCTATCAAAGAGGCAAGATTTACATCATCGAAGAAAGAATGCCAATCAATACTTGCAATGTTCGATGTGTCGTTTGATAGTGTGCTATATGAATCTGGTGTAGCTCGCTTTTCCGCTCTCACAGTGGTTGCTGGAAGATTGCATCCTACGATCATCAGTGCGAGAAAACAGCCAGCAACAAGTTGTAAGATGTGTTTTTTATTATTGCTCATTGTGTTCAGAATTAGATGGTAGAGGAGAAATTTTATTGTCTACAAAGTCTTCTGTGAGAGGATTTTGTTCTTCACCTTTGATGAGTTTACGTCCATCAGAAATTTTCGCAAAAATGTAATAGAGACCAGGAACAATGATGACTCCGAAGATGGTTCCGAGGAGCATACCTCCTAGAGCAGAAGCTCCGATTGTTCTATTACCGATTGCTCCAGCACCTGTAGCTCTAACAAGCGGAATCAGACCTGCAATGAATGCAAATGATGTCATGAGGATTGGTCGGAATCTGACTTTAGCACCTTCAATCGCCGCGTCATAGATACTCATACCTTGCTCTCTCTTTTGAACGGCGAACTCTACGATTAACACCGCATTTTTTCCAAGCAAACCAATTAACATAATCAATCCGATTTGGGCGTAAACGTCGTTGGAAAGACCGAGGATTTTTAGCAATAAGAAAGAACCAAATACTCCGATAGGCAGTGAAGTGATGATTGCAAGTGGTATGATAAAACTTTCGTATTGCGAAGCGAGCACTAGATAAACAAAAAGTAGTACGATGATGAAAATATAAAGGGCTTCGTTACCTCTGCTTGCTTCGTCGTAAGACAATCCTTCCCAAGCTACATCATAACCATTAGGAAGTTGCTGTGCAGCTACTTCTCGAATCGCTTCTATTGCGTCACCTGTGGTATAACCAGAAGCTGGAACACCTCGTATTGATGATGAAGTGTAAAGATTGTATCGCGTAATTTCGTTTGGGCCTTGCGTTTTCACAAGTGTCACAAATGATGAATACGGGACCATTTCACCGGCTTCATTTTTTACAAATAGATTCAGAATGTCACTGGGTAACTTCCGATACTCAGGGCTTGCTTGAGTGTACACTTTGAAGAAGGTGTTGAAACGGGTAAAACCTTGCTCATAGGTGCTACCTATTAGAATGTTGAGGTTTTCCATTGCATCTGAAATGGACACCCCTTTTTGCATGGCTTTCTCATTGTCAATTTGAATTTCATATTGCGGATAGTTCGCAGCATAGAAAGTGAAAAGGCCAGCTAATTCTTTTCGCTGTCTCAGAGCATTCATAAACTCGGTGTTTACCTTATCGAAGTCTTGGTAGTCTACCGTATTATTTTTATCTAATAAACGTAAAGAAAATCCATCAGATGAGCCATATCCGGGCACTGCAGGAGGTTCAAAAAACTCTATGACTGCACCTAGAGATTTTGTTTCTTCTTCTAATTCTTCAATTACTTCTTTCACGGAGTGATGACGCTCATCCCAATCTTTCAAATTGATCAAACATGTTCCAGCATTAGAACCTCTACCCTCAGTGAGTATTTCATATCCAGCAAGAGAAGTGACAGAGGAGATATCAGGAATTTCTTCTGCGATTTCTTGCAGCTGTTCTGACACTTCTTTTGTTCTTTCCAATGTGCTTCCGGGTGGAGTTTGTACGATGGCGTAAATCTGTCCTTGGTCTTCATTGGGAATGAATCCAGCGGGTAACGTTTCACTAACCGCAAAAATTCCAAACCCAAAGCAAGCGAGAATGATAAAGGTTAGAGCTCTTCTATTGACGATGCGTTGAAGAAGGCGTGTGTAGCGACCTGTGAGCTTATCAAAGCGCTTATTGAACCAATCAATGAATCGATTGACGGGAGTTTTCTTTCTTGGATGATCATGAGTGTTTTTTAGAATCATCGCACAAAGCACTGGGGTCAATGTAAGAGCGATAATACCGGACAGCACTATCGCGCTAGCCATCGTAATGGAAAACTGCCGATAGAAAACTCCTACTGGACCTGTCATGAATGCGATGGGTACAAACACAGCTGTCATGACAAGAGTAATGGCAATGACTGCTCCACTGATTTCGCCAAGCACTTTTTTTACTGCGGCATAAGGAGTGAGATGCTCTTCCGCCATTTTAGCGTGCACCGCTTCTACAACTACTATGGCATCATCGACAACGATACCAATAGCAAGAACCAAAGCGAATAACGTAATCAGGTTAATGGTCAAATCAAAGAGCTGCATAAACATAAATGCACCAATCAATGAAACAGGTACAGCGATGATTGGAATGAGTGTGGATCTCCAATCTCCGAGAAAGACAAAGACAACAAGGGCAACGAGGATAAAAGCTTCAACAAGGGTATGCACTACTTTATCGATGGAGGCATTTACAAACTTGGAGACATCATAATTGATTTCATAGTCCATTCCAGGAGGAAAATCTTTCTTTAGTTCTTCGAGTTTTGCTTTCGTCTCAGCGATTACTTTGCTTGCATTTGTTCCAAAGTTTTGTTTCAAGACAATCGATGCAGAGGGATATCCATCTTTATTTGAATAGATGTCAAAGAATTCACTTCCAAGTTCAACAGTAGCAACATCTTTGAGTTTGAGAATTTCACCGTCAGCATTGGCTTTGATGATGATGTTTTCATATTCCTCGGGCTTGTTAAATCGACCTTTATATGACAAAGTAAATTCTAGTGATTGTGTAACCTTACCCGATGCTTGACCTAGTCGACCTGGTCTTCCGATTATACTTTGTTCTTCCATTGCCTTCATCACATCTTCAGCAGATATGTTGTAGGCTTGCATACGATCTGGCTTCAACCAGATTCGCATTGCAAATGTGCGGCTACCAAGGATTTGCGCACGTCCCATACCGCTGATACGTTGAAGATTGGGAATGACATTTACGTTGGCATAGTTGTAAAGAAATTTTTCGTCCGCATTTTTATCCTTACTGTATAGGTTGACATACATCAACATACTAGGTTGGATGGGAGTGATAATAATACCTTCTCTCTGCACAAGTGGTGGAAGATTATTCATGATTGCATCAACACGTGTTTTAACGTTGACGACGGCAGCATTTGGATCTGTGCCTGGCTCAAATATGATTTGTACGGTAGCCTCACCAGCACTGGTAGCATCTGATGTGATGTACTGCATCCCTTGTACACCATTGATTGCACGTTCCAGCGGAATCAATGTTGATTCAACAAGAACTTGAGCGCTTGCGCCAGGGTATGCGATAAAAATATTTACGCGTGGTGGTGCAATGCTCGGAAATTGAGAAATCGGTCTTGTATTCACAGCAAGCAATCCTAAAAAGATGATTGCGAGAGATATGGATATAGCAAGGACCGGACGTTTAATGAATTTACTAAACATGATAAAATAATTTTATGGTTCTTACTTATTCCGCGTGAATAGCGTGAAGCTCTTCGATAATGCTTTCTTGGTTCTTGAAAACCGTCTGAATCTCTTGACCGTTGTGAACTTTTCTTAGTCCATCGACGAGCAAAGAATCTTGTGCAGATATGCCACTTGAAACAGCGTATATGTGTTCGAGTGTATTAGAAATTTCGATTTGTCGCGCCTCTAGTTTTCCATGGGACATCACATAAACATATTTTTTATCGAGAACTTCATAGACCGCTTGTTGAGGAATGAGCAAAGCATTCTTCAAAGGAATGGGCATATATATTTTTCCTGTTTGACCATGTCTTAGAAGTGAGTTGAGGTTCGGGAAAGTCGCTCTGAATGCGATGTTCCCGGTCTCATTATTGAAGTCGGCTTCCAGAGTTTCAACATTCCCTTCAAGAGCATAGAATTGATCATTTGCCATCTTGAGTTTAACATTAGGAAAAGCTTTTGGTGATTCAGACTTCGTCATGATATCTAGATATACAGCTTCAGGGACGTTGAAATAAACCCAAAGCTTGCTGTTATCAGAAAGGGTAGTCAATAGTTCCCCCTCTTCAACAAAACTCCCGAGACGGACGTTGTAGAATCTACCAACGATACCATCAAAGGGCGCTCTTATTTCTGTGAACTTCAATTTAGCTTCTGCAAGAGCGAGCGCCGCTTTTGCCTTATCTAACTTGGCTTTTGACAGGGCAAGTTCATTTTTCGAAACGACTTTATTGTCTGTTAGTGTCTGGGTATTTTTAAACTCGATCTCGGCAAAATCAGCTTCAGCCTTTGCAGTGAGCATTTCAGCGTTGTAGATAGAAGTTGTTAATTGAAAAAGTAGCTGACCCTTTTTTACGGCTTGGCCCTCATCTACAAATACATTTTGCAAATAGCCTTCGTCAAAGGTGCGCAGTTCGATGTGTTGAATAGATCTAACTTGACCTACATATTCTTGATAAACTACCGTGTCTGATGAAATCGGAAGAGTTACTGTAAACTTCCCTTGTTCTTCTTTTTTTGATGATTCATGGTTGCAGCTAGCAAAAGAAATAGTGGCAACGATGAATAGCAATGAAATGCTTTTCATTTGATTTTATCTTTAGTGTGAATTTGATGAATGCCTCGAACGAGGCACAAAAGGGGCATCAATCAGTTTTGACGCAGGACAAAATCACTAGATAGAATCAAACTTCCACGACTTGTATAGAATAAACAAAGGGATCTTAAATCCAAGTGAGCAGCAACTTTTTAGACAGCAAGTGTTACTGAATCGCTGGCTAGAATAAACTTTGGATTTGTTATTCGAAAGAGAATGATCATCATCCTCTTCGGTGTCTTCGTTTTCGAATATCGAGTTCTCCTCATCCCTTTCGGCTTGAATATTTTCAAGCGAAAAGAAAAGTTCAACACCAAAGCATGCGGCCCATTTTTCAGCGTTGGAGTCAGTATCATAAATTTTAACAGAACCCGTAGGGACAATCTTTTGCGCTTCCACAGCAGTAGCAGTAGCCAGCTGAGGACTTAAGAAGAGAGCATATAATGCTAAAAGCAAAAAGCGCATAGAAGAGTTAAATGATAAAACAAACCTACTATCATTCAATAAGGAGAGCAATGACTTTAATATATCATTAACAAAGGCCCAACAGCTTATGGCTAGCGGCTATTGGTTTCTTAGTGCTCGTTTCGAGAGCGTACCGAAGGATGGTTACTAGAAGTTGTCATTTGTCCCCAATCCCCAAACTCCTAACTCCTAACCCCAATCCCTCTCACCCCTCACTCGCGCGGAGTATGCGTTGAATAAAATCTCCGGCGGAAACGGGGTGTTCGATGTGGCCCATGTGTCCAATTCCTTGAACTACTTGTGGTGCGCTGCCTGGAAGGATTTCGACTTCCTTCATCGCAACATCAACAGGAATGGATTTATCCTCCGAACCTAAAAAGTAGTAGAGGGGGAAATTGCGTTGGATCATTGCTTCTAGTGTACTTGCGCGATCGCGCATAACGGTGAGTGCATCAGTGATTGCTTCCGTTTCTAGGCTTTGAGCATAACTAATTTGCTCTTCTATTTTTTCTCTAAAATTCTCTCTAGTAGTGTCAGGAAACAACCCGTTGATCATTGTGCGGATGTACAACGCTTTGTTTTCTCTTGCTGCCTCCATTGCACGATCTCGAGCGGAAATCTTTTCCGCATCGTCTGCACCAGCTTTTGAATGGAACAAACACAGACCGAGACACCTTTCTTTCAAAGTGTTGCAAA
>JAIXWP010000054.1 GCA_027491215.1 Flavobacteriales bacterium
CAAAGCTTGGAGCTGTTGTATCAACCACATGAATCACTTGTGTAAAGCTGAAGCTGTTACCACAGTTGTCTGTAGCTGTCCATACTTTCTCTACATCATAACCACAATCAGTAACGTTGTTCTCTCCGCTGATAGCGATGATCGAAAGCTCTTCATCACATACATCACCAAATACTGGAGCCTCTGTTGGAAGTGGGTTACCACATTCTACAGTTACTTCTGCTGCTGGAGATGATACAATGTAAGGTGCTGTTGTGTCTACAACTGTGATTGTCTGAGATACAGAAATATCATTTCCACAATCATCAATTGCTGTCCAAGTGCGTGTAGTTGCATAACCACATGCAAGAGGAGAATCAACAGTAACGAATGTAACATTCAAGTCTAGATCGCAGTTGTCAGAGAAGATTGGTGCAGTAAATACTACATCCTCTCCGCACTCTATTGTCAAATTCTCAGCAGAGAAGTCAACAGTTGGATTAGTGTAATCTGTAACTGTGATTGTCTGAGTTGCTGTTGCATTATTGCCACAGTAATCATTAACAGACCAAGTACGAATGATTACATAGCCACAGTTTTGAGCGATAGAATCTTGTGAGAACACAATCTCCAATTCCTCAGAGCAGTTATCAGTTGCCGTTACCATTGCTGGTGCTGGAACCTCTCCACACTGAACTGTAATGTTTGCAGGTACGTTATCCAATTCTGGATTAGTAGTGTCTACAACCATCAAGATCTGAGTAGCTTCTGCAACGTTTCCGCAAAGGTCAGTCGCTGTATAAGTGCGATAGATATAATACGTGCAGTATCCGCTTGTAATCTCGTCTTCAACTGTAACCGTTACTAAACCACCACAGTTGTCAGTAGCAGAAACAAGCTCTGCACCTGGTACGTTTGTGCACTCAACTGTAACGTTAGCAGGAACGTTTACAAAAGTTGGAGGTGTATTATCAATTACTGTAATCACTTGTGTAGCTGAGCTTGAGTTTCCACAAACATCAGTTGCTGTCCAAGTGCGAGTAATAGTATAAGGACATCCTTCAGAAACAACTTCTTCCATTGATACAGTTGCAGATGAACAAACATCAGTAGCTGTCACGTTAGAAGGAGCAGGAATGTTATTACAAGAAACAGTAGTATTAGCAGGAACTCCTACCAATGTTGGGTTTTGGTTGTCTATTACATGAATAGTTTGTGTAAATGTTGCAACGTTTCCACAATCATCTGTAGCAGTCCAATTGCGAACGATATCATATCCACAAGCTGTTTGATTCGCTTGTTGGAATGTGTAGTTTACATAAACTTGTGTATCACAAGCATCAGCAAAAACAGGAGCAATTACTGGAACTATATCAAGACATCCTGCAGTCAATTCAACTGCGGGAGTTGAAGTTGTGTAAGGAGCTGTCGTATCTACCACTGTAATTACTTGTGTATGCATTGCCATGTTGCCACAATCATCTGTAGCAATCCACATGCGAGTGATAGTATAAGGACAACCTGTACCTACCATCTCAAAGAAATCAACTGTTACATCCATATCACAAGCATCACCAGCTGTTACTGAAGGAATCGCTGGCACTTGACCGCATTCTACTGTAACGTTTGCAGGAGCGTTGTTGAAATAAGGATTAGTGTTATCTGTAACGCTGATAATTTGAGTTGCTTGAGCTGTGTTACCACAATCGTCAGAAACTGTCCATACGCGCACTACATTATAAGTACAGTTGTTCACTGGAACAATTGACTCATTTAGTGTTGCTAGAATTGGAGTTTCAGAACAGTTATCAATTCCGTAGATCATTGGAGCTACTGGAATAGAAGAACACTCAGCAGAAGTATTCGCTGGAACATCACCCAACTGAGGTGCAACGTTATCAATAACTGTCAATACTTGAGTACCAACAGCGATGTTACCGCAAGCATCAGTTGCTGTCCAACGACGAATAATGTTATAAGTACAATTCAATGTACCCGGTACACCAGGTACGATTTCTTCAGTAAACACTGGAGTCAATGCGCCTGAGCACAAATCCTGAGCAACTACTGAAGTTGATGCGTTTGGAATGTTATCACAAGAAACAATAGCATCAGCTGGAACGTTTGATACAACTGGATTAGTAGTATCAATAACAGTGATCATTTGTGATTTCACATCTTGATTGCCACAATCATCTGTTGCAGTCCAAGTGCGAGTAATTACATATCCACAAGTCAAGTATTCAATGGTCTCGTTGAAAGTAACTGTTACTTGATCATCGCAAATGTCTTGAGCATAAACGTTAGTTGGAACCGCAGGAACTGCAGTACATTCAACTGTAACATCCGCTGGAACATTTACCAAAGTTGGATCAGTTTCATCCACTACAAAAACAACTTGAGTTGCTGTTTCGATGTTACCACAATCGTCTGAAGCAACCCATGTACGAATGATTTTGTAAGAACAACCGAATGGAACTTCTTGTGAAGAATAAACTACTTCTAATTCAGTGTCGCAAACGTCACCGAAAGTAGCTGCATCATAAGGAATATCTTGAGTACAAGAGTAAGTTACATCTTGTGGCTCATATGTTACGAATGGCTTCGTAGTGTCAACGAATGTGATGGTTTGTGAAGCAACAGTTGTGTTTCCACAATCGTCAACTGCAGTCCAAGTTCTGATGAACTGATAACCACATTCTAATTCAACTGTTTCAGCAACCATATCAACGAATACATCTTCGTCACAGTTATCAGAAGCAGTTACAAAAATATTCTCAACCTCTTCGCCACACTCTAATGTAGTGTTAGCAGGAATATTATCGAAGGTTGGATCTTCAGAATCTGAAAGATAGAAAGTGCGTGAAGCTACCGCTTGGTTACCACAGTCATCTGTAGCAGTCCAAGTGATGATTCTTGTTCTTTCGCAACCGTTACCTTGATCGTTTATGTTAAATGTTACTGTCGGATTCGCAGTACAGTTATCTTCAGCATCTACATAGTAGTTTGCTGGATCAGGAAGTTGGCCGCAAAGCACTGTTCCATTCTCTGGAAGATTTACAAAAGTTGGTTCTTCATCATCATGTGTTGACAATGTGCGAACCGCTGTAGTTACGTTACCACAGTCATCTGTAGCAACAAAAGTATATGTACGAGTTAGATCACAACCTTCACCATTATCAACGAATGTTGTGATTACAATTACTGCCTCGTCACAGTTGTCAGATGCTGTTACTGCAAGCTCATCACCAGTCGGCAATTCATCACATACCACTGTTCCATTAGCTGGAAGATTATCAAATGTTGGAGCCTCAGTATCACCAGTTACAGAAACAACTTGTGATAAGCTTGTAGAATTTCCACAATCGTCAGTTGCTGTCCAAGTACGTGTGATTTGGTATTGATCGTTGCAATCAACTGTTGGGTTTTCATCTTCACATCCTGAAAGTGCGAAGTTGAAATCACCTTGGTCACAGATGTAGTTTCCGTTTGCTGTACCTTGAATCAAGATCCAAGCAGAGAAACCAGGACCGTTACTTTGTAAGCTTGCGTTCTCACCATACTGACCACCAAAACGGTAATCTGCTGGGAAGTGTGTGATTTGAAGATTCACACCAGCTAAAGATTCTTGACCTACAAGATTATTCGTCTTAGTAGGATCTAGTTCATAATATTCCCAATCAAGGAATTCATTTCCAATAGTGATGGTGTTACCCATATCTACTTTCGCTTCACGGAATCCGCTAGCAGTGTTGCTGTTAGGAATTGCATGCCATGTAGCATAATCTCTCTTAAATCGGTACCAAGCTGTATAAACAAGCTTCTTGTTGCTATGAGATGAGCTCTGAACAAGACCAGTCACCTTCAATGTACCGTCATCAAATCTTTCGAATGTTCCGTTACCAACTGAAACGAAATTATTGCTTGATACACCAAGTGCATTCTTCACTGGGTTTGATACCCAAAGTGTATGACCTGCATTTGTATCATCAATGAAACAAACATCTACATCACCAGAGTCAACTCCAGAGATTGTTTCAGTCAATGTAACTGTTACATCTTGGTCGCAGTTATCAGATGCAGTCAAAGATTCTGCTGATGGAATATCGTTCTGACACTGAACGGTGATGTTTTCAACTCCTTGATCAAACGTTGGAGCGGTGTTATCATCTACACTGAATGTACGAGTTGCGGTAACTGTATTACCACAATCGTCTGTAGCAGTCCATGTAAATGTGCGAACAACGTCACAAGTTGATGAATTGCCGCTATCTACAAATGAAACTTGAACTGACACGCTGTTATCACAGTTGTCAGATGCTGTTACATTGAAGTTGTTTGGTGTTGGAAGTGAACCGCAAACCGCTGTTGCGCTTTGTGGCAATCCATTAAGAACTGGAGCTTGATTATCACCTGTAACAGTGATCAATTGCTGAGCTGTAGCGCTGTTGAAGCAATCATCAGTCGCAGTCCAAGTTCTACGGATGATATAAGTATCATCACATTCTACTACTGGGTTGTTGTCTTGACAATTGTTCAAATCAATGTTGAAGTCACCTGGGTCACACACGTATGTGTTTCCAATGTATCCAACAATATTGATCCAAGCTGAGAAGCCGTAACCAGTGCTCTGTAAGCTAGCCTTATCTCCCAACTGTCCAGCAAAGCTGTAATCAGTAGGATAATGCTGAACTGTAAGAGTAACACCATTTAAGCTATTAAGACCTACGAGTGTATTTGTTTTGGTTGGATCCAATTCGAAATATGACCAATCCAAATACTCATCTGTGATTGTCACTGTAGTTCCTGCATCAAGCTTCTCTTCTCTGAATCCGCTAGCAGTGCTGCTGCTTGGGATAGAAGTCCACTCTTCAAAAGTGCGCTTGAAACGGTACCACGCAGTGTACTGGAATTTCTTAGTTGATACTTGTGCACTCTTAACGATACCTGTCAATTTAGCTGTTCCATCAGGATACAATTCGAAAGTACCAACACCTTCAGAAACGAAGTTGTTGTTAGTTAAGCCCAATGCATTTTTCACAGGATTAGAAACCCAAAGTGTGTGATCATTCGCGTCAGAAATCTGACAGATTTGAACTGGAACACCATTAATAATGGTATCCTGTACAAAAGTGATCGTTGGATTGTTTCCTGAATTATCTGTTGCAGTTGGATTTGTTACTGCAGGAATTGCAGAAGCACACTGAACAGAAACGTTTGCTGGAACATTAGAGAACACTGGAGGAACTGTTTCGCAGCAAGTTCCATAGATGAAATCTAAAAGAATATTTCCAACACAAACGTCTTGAACTTGACCTTGCTGAAGTCCGAATGAACGGAAATTTAAGTCAAGGGTATTTTGACCACCATAGTTGTAACCAACTGCTGCTGCATCAAAATAGAAAGTCTTCACACGATTTCCGCTTGGTTCGCAAACGTTACATGTGTAAGGAATTTCTGTTGGGTTGAAGTAACCAATCACAACTCCATTTAATTCGATAGGATAGTTGTAGCTGATTTGATCAACGTATGCTGAGTTTTGGCTAAGATCGAAATCGGCTGCCGCAACATTAAATGTAATCGTCAAACCAGTCAAGCACTGATTTGGATTACAGTTAGGATCTGTATAAGATACTACGTCCTTATTACCGTTGATGTATGAAGAATTGATAGATGAAGTGAAACTCTCTGAACAAATCAGACAAGAGTTTGCATTATCCCAAATATCCAATTCAATTCCATCGCAACAGTTCTCAAGATAAATAGTAATGTCATTAGACTCTCCATCCCAAGTAGTACAACCTGAACGACGAGCGCAACGACGGAAAGTAGTGTTTTGTGTTAGTACGCCTGGATCATAAGTTTCACCATTTGCTCCAACTACCTCTTGGAATACCCAGTTAGTAGAGGCGTTTTTGTACAACCACATATATTGTAGTGTACCTGTTCCACCTGTTGGTGCAGTATAGCTTTGAATCACAGCAGGGTCGAAATTTGGACCACAACCTGTTTGATCGCAGCAGATGCTACCACCGTTATTTACGTTATCACAGCAATTATTTACAGTGATAGTAATGTCATTTGATTCACCATCCCATGAAGTACAACCGGAGCGACGAGCACAACGACGGAAAGTTGTTGTTTCAGTCAAAGCACCAGGATCATAGCTCACCCCACTTGCGTTTGGAATTGTCCAAAGAGCCCATCCTGTAGATGCACTCTTATATAACCACATATATTCAATAGTACCAGTTCCACCTGATGGAAGAGTTACGTTATTAATAGTAGCTGGATCGAATGGAGTGCAACCTGTTTGGTTAGAACCAATCGTTCCACCATGTGTCAAGTTGCTGCAAGTTGCAGCGCAGTTAATCAAGTTACCATTGAAATCACCATTTCCACATGAAGTACCGTTATAAACGAACCATGATGAAATGCCGAAGTCTCCATCTTGAGCGTTTGCACCTTGCCCAAGTTGAAGACCATATTGAAAGTTTGAAGCAGATTGATTGAAAACACACTCGTTCGGATTACAAGGATTCAATGAACCACTTGATACCTGAGGGAAGATGTTTAGAAGCGTCGTATTCAGTGAACCTAGTCCGATGATTTGATTCGTTTTTGACAAATCGAAATCATAAAACATCCAAGTTGACTCATCCCCCAAGTTTGGACTATGCGCAATGTTTCCTTGCGAGGTCCAGCTTGAAAAATTCGACTCGTTATTAAACCAAATACTCACAAGCATCTTTTTGTTAGTATCGCTGATTTTCTCAAGGATACCAGTCATGTATGCTTTACCATTAGAATAACGAATGATCTTCAAACCAGTAGCACCGCTCGCGCGATAATCAGTACCGAAGTTTGGGATCCATAATATTCTACCAGTATTTGATTCGAAACCTACGATATCACATGTAGACGAAACTGAAGCAGGAGCCGCAACTTGCAATGTGATGATTGCATCAATTTCAAAATCGGCTGGAAAAGCAGATGTCTTAGTAATCTGAATGTAATTAGCCTGCACCACTGAGGTATAGGTCATCGTCACATAGTCAGTGCTACCACTTTCTACTAATGAAGTGTTGTCTGTCCAGCTACCACCAGTTGAACTCTCCCTTACAACAGGACGAGCGTTGCCGGTTTCACCAGCACGCTTTTTCCAACGTATATAATAAGGTGTTCCACTAGGAATAGTTGCATCTAACTGTAATGTTAGAACATCACCATTTTCGTAGAGTTGTGCTCCATTCCCGTCAGGTCCATTGAGCGCATTGTCCGCTGAAGTAATGCCACTTTGAGAGGTAACAGTACTAGCGAAGTTTTGAGCTTCAGAAACGATAAAGGTGAAACACAAAGAAATAAGAAGCGTAAGTGACCTCAAAAAACGACGCGTTTTTGAAGTATTAGCCCAGGAGACGTAAAGGTTTCCCATCTGCTTAAAGTTTGGTTTAGTGTTTAAAATGTTAGGTACTTAATAACGCCACTCGTGGACGTCAGATGTGCAAATATACCCGAAATATGGTTATTGACAATATTTTATCAACATTTTTACCTTATTCGTCGATAAAAAACCAATTTTCATCGATAAAAAACATCTTAAAACACTAAATAACAATAAGTTAAGGCAAAACCCGTTGTCTCACCCTTTTTTTAAGAAATCTTTAGATGTGCTTAATAGCTGAAATAGCTTCTGTAGGACTCTGATGACCAAACACATAGTTTCCTGCTACCAAAGCATCTGCCCCTGCCTCGACCAAGAGCTTAGCATTCTGGGCATTTACTCCTCCATCCACTTCTATCAAGCTTTTTGAACCACTTTCGACGATCATCTTCTTGAGAGCTCTCAGCTTTTTATAAGTACCCTCAATAAATGTCTGACCTCCAAACCCAGGATTAACACTCATGATTAAAACCAAATCAAGATCAGCAATGATTTCTTCGAGCACGCTAACAGGTGTATGAGGATTTAGAGCAACCCCTGCCTTCATACCTTCTTTTTTAATGGCTTGGATTGTTCGGTGCAAATGGGTACATGCTTCATAGTGAACAGTAAGCAGATCGGCACCGGCTTGGGCAAAGTCCTTTATATACAAGTCCGGATTTACAATCATCAAATGCACATCCAATGGCTTTTTTGCATGCTTCTTTAAAGCATTCATCACAGGGAAACCAAATGAGATATTGGGAACAAATACTCCATCCATTACATCCACATGAAACCAATCTGCCTCTGAAGCATTGATCATTTCTATGTCGCGCTGAAGATTGCCAAAATCGGCAGATAAAACTGATGGGGATATAAGATGCATGTGAGAATAATTTGCGCAAAAGTAAGCAGTCCCATCTAAAAGCTTCTCATCTTTGTTCAAATGATAATTGTCGGACTTACAGGTGGTATTGGCAGCGGAAAATCAACCGTTGCAAAAGTGTTTGAAACACTTCACATTCCTGTATTCTACTCAGATGATGTTGCCAAAAAAGCATACCTCGATAATGATATTCGACGCGCCATCATCGAAAAATTTGGAGCTGACGTTCTAACCGAAAATGGTGTCAATAAAGAAAAAATGAGAGAGCTCATATTCTCTCAACCAGAAGCTCTTCTGTTTATTAATCAGCTCATTCACCCATGGGTGGCAGAGGAATTCAAGAAATTTATTGCTTCAAATAAAAGCGCGCCTTACATAATAAAAGAGGCCGCTATAATCATTGAAAGCGGTGGATATAAAGACTGTGATAAAATCATTCTCATCACTGCTCCTGAAAATCAAAGAATCGCTCGAGTTTCTTTAAGAGATAATATTTCAGATGAAAAAGTACGTGAACGAATTGCCCTACAAATGCCGGACACCGAAAAGATGAAATACGCTGACTATACTTGGAAAAATGACAACCGTGAATCACTTCTCAAACAAATTCTCTTGTTTGATAATATGATCAAGGGTTGAAATTCTTCACTGCATCCGCAACCTTATTAGAAATACTTTCCATCATTTTCATTCGAAATTCCATTTCTGTCATTGGACTTTTTCTACCAGCAAACTGCTTCATCAACTCTTCCCTTCCTTCCTTGTTAATGTAGTCATCCTTTGAACTCATCAATTGCCACTTCCATTCACCTGGATAAATGCTCTCATAATCTCCCTCATATTCCGCCCAAATCACCTGATCTCTTTCACTGAAGGAAATGATCTCACTTGCAAAAATTTTCCCCGTTTCGGCATCCAGAATTTGATAGCGAAAGGATGCATCTAACCCTCTACCTACCCTGTGCTCCACATACTTTATCTTTTTTGCAGCCTCAGTACTGCCTAAAAACCCTTTGCGCTCAATATTTCTTTGAGGAGAATTCATTGGCTCATAAGAAATCAACTCTCCTGTAATAATGTAACGCGCTCCTGCCAATTTACCCGCTTCAATTACAGTAGATTGATCGAAAACTGCTGACATGTTATTCATCTGTTCCTGGATCATTTGGTCCAAGGCCTCTCTCTCTACTAATGCTATGAATGGACTTTTTAGTTGAAGTATTTTTTGTTTAATCGTTGCACTCACACTTCGCTCAATAGCCTTTTCCGCTTGCTTATTGTGAACAGGAACATAAGCCATTGTGAATCGTGACTTTTCTAAGCACAGATCGCGCAGTGCAAGAGCATCTTCAAAACCAGCGTCTAATTTTGTGACTTCATTGAAGAACTCATAACCTTGGCGGTATAAGCCCAATTCCAATGCTTTTTGACCTGATCTGTAATTTGGAAAAATGCGACTGAGAATATCCAAGTACTCAACCTTCTTGTTGTTTCGATCAAGGTATCCCAACTTTTGAATCAATTCTTGAGCATAAGAATATCGCTCATCTTTTATGGCCGCAGTAGCCTCGTCAATTAATAAATTGATATAAGACTGACGACAACTCTCTTTCTGCATTTCCGCTGAAGCCGGAACTTTGAGCTCTAAACTCCGATATCTATTAGCATAGTCAAACGCTTCAGCATATTCCTTTAACGCTGTTTCATGTTGTCCGAATGCGCATGTTTGTTGGGCTTTCTGAAACTTCTCATCAAGATTCTTCTGAGCAATCCTTTTCATGCCAACCAAAGCCTCTGCTTTTTTGTAGTTGTCATAGATTGACTCATAAGATTCAAATGCTTTCTCTTTCAAACCTGCTTCTTCAAAAACCTTGGCTTCCTTCATCAAAGACTTTGGGCCTTGGCAGGATGAAAGCAATAAAAGAGAGCTTATTAAAACAAAAAAGTAACGAAGTATCATACCGCAAAGTTAATACCTCGTTACTTAACAATATTAAAGCCAACTTACTTGATCATCGAAGTAATCTCATCACTCATCGGCTCTACTTTAGAACTGTATGCTTTTAACCACTTTCCATCAGGTCCTACTAGGAACTTATGAAAATTCCAGAGTACCGATTCATCCTCTACTCCATTCAGCTCTTTTTTTGTTAACCAAGAATAAAGCGGATGTTGATTTTTACCCTTCACATCTAGCTTTGCAGAAATTGGGAAAGTCACCCCATAGTTTCGTTCGCAAAAATCTGCAATCTCCTCTCCCGTGCCTGGTTCTTGTCCCAAGAACTGATTGCAAGGAAAACCTATAATAACAAGCTTGTCTTTATGTTTTTCGTAAAGCTCTTGTAACCCTTTGTATTGTGGGGTAAAGCCACATTTACTTGCAACATTTACACACAATACATATTTGCCTTTGTAATCTGCAAGGTTGATTTTCCCTCCCTCTAATCCATCTAGTTGAAAGCTGTAAAAATCTTTTGAAATCTCTGACATATTAATTTGATTTTTTTCTGGTGTTCTAAATCTTGCGAATAGCCCTAATAATGCCATTCCAATTGAAAGAAATATGGCTTTCATTTTTTACTTGTTTTATCTAAAGCAAATTAAACCTAAAAAAGTTCAAGAAGCTCAGTTCGTATAGACGTTTGTGATTAGCTTCGCGAATACCACTATGAAACAAAAAAAACTTTTTCAAAATCTCTTCGGATCAATCGGAGCTGACCTTCCTGCGTCTATCGTTGTGTTCCTTGTTGCCCTGCCTCTATGTCTAGGCGTAGCAGTTTCTTCTGACGCAGCTCCATTTGCAGGTGTTATTGCAGGTGTTGTCGGGGGAATTGTGGTTGGAAGCCTGAGCGGCTCACACGTCAGCGTCAGTGGACCTGCTGCCGGTCTCACTATTATCGTTGCCACTGCCATTGGTGGAGCATCTAGTTATGAAGTTTTCCTTCTCGCGGTGGTCGTTTCGGGAATTATACAACTCATTTTTGGATTTGCCCGATTTGGTGTTATTGGCGAATACATTCCTGCCTCTGTCATTAAAGGTATGCTCGCCGCAATTGGACTAATGCTCATCCTCAAACAAATCCCACACCTTGTTGGTCATGACGCAATCCCAGAAGGTGACGAGGAATTTATCCAAGCAGATGGACATAACACGTTCACTGAATTATGGGCCATGCTCTATGATCTCTCGCCTACAGCCATTGGAATAGGACTCTTCTCATTGGCAATCTTGCTAATTTGGGATACTAAATTTTTCAAACAAAATAAAGTTCTTAAGCTTATACCAGGCTCACTCATTGTTGTGGTTTTAGCAATTACTATTCATGAATACTTAAAAGCGAATGTGCTAAGCTTGACTCTTTCGGCAAATCATATGGTGACAATCCCTGTGTCATCATCCTTCAATGAATTTACTAGCTTCTTCACCTTCCCAGACTTCACTGCAATAGCTACAGGTTTCGTTTGGATCACTGCTATTAAGCTTGCAATTGTTGCTTCGCTAGAATCACTGTTAAGTATCGAAGCTTCTGATAAAATTGACCCGCAAAAAAGATTTTCTCCTCCCAATAGAGAACTACTTGCGCAAGGTGTAGGTAATATGACTTCTGGTTTAATCGGCGGCTTGCCTGTGACAGCGGTTATTGTTCGCAGTTCTGCGAATATCAGTGCTGGAAATAAGACAAAAATGTCTACGATTTTCCATGGTATACTATTGCTTTTATCTGTCTACTTCGCTCCGGAATTTTTAAATAAAATCCCTCTAGCTGCGCTCGCTGCTGTATTGATTATGGTGGGATATAAACTAACCAAACCTTCGATTTTTAAAGACCTCTATAAGAAAGGCTTGGATCAAATAATCCCCTTCGTAATTACTATCGTTGCGATCCTTTTTACCGATCTACTTATTGGAATTCTAATTGGAATTGTTGCCGGATTATTCTTCGTACTTCGAACTAATTTTAAAAACGGAATCACTTTCGTTAGCGAAGGAAACTACTACTTGGTTCGTCTAAGAAAAGATGTGAGTTTCTTAAATAAACCAAAGCTCAAGCAAAGTCTAGAAACCATTCCTGACGACTCGAAAGTTATCATTGATTTATCGAAATCTGATTTTGTAGATAACGATATTAAAGAACTCATTCAAGACTTCAGAACCCAAGCCGAATACAGAGGTATTTCTGTTGAGGTTAAATTGGGTGAAAAAAATATTCAATTCTAATCACTTTACCCTCTACCAAAAAAAATGGAATCATACAACAAGCTGCTTTTAGAAAACAAGGCTTGGGCTAAAGAAAAAGTCCAAGATGACCCCGACTTTTTTTCTCGCCTGACCAATATTCAGAAACCAGACTTTCTTTGGATTGGCTGCAGCGATAGCCGCGTGCCTGCCAATGAAATCACGGGAACCCAACCAGGTGAAATTTTTGTGCATAGAAACATCGCCAACATGGTGGTGCATACCGATCTAAACTTACTTAGCGTATTGGAATATGCTGTTCAAGTGCTGGACGTAAAACACATCATCGTATGCGGACACTATGGCTGCGGCGGCGTAAAGGCTGCGATGGGTAATAACAGCCTTGGAATGATAAACAAATGGCTTCGAAACATCAAAGATGTTTATCGAATTCATGAGGATGAAATCAATGCTATTCAAAGCGAAGAACAACGTGTGAATAAGCTTGTAGAATTGAATGTGCGAGAACAAGTAACCAATCTAGCGAAAACTTCTATCGTACAAAAAGCTTGGAAGCACAAAGGTCATCCACACATTCACGGATGGGTTTATGATTTGAAAGATGGAATTATCAAGCCCGTATTTGAATTGAATGCAAATACTCCTTTGGATCCAATCTACATGTATGATAATCTCTAAGGAAAAATTTTAATATGCTTTAACGTAGCAAGGGAAAGTTTGGGATATGTGTTTCAAAACTTCCCTACTACCTTTGTATAAAGATTTAAGAAAATGATGATGCTTTATGTTATCGGTGGTGCATTCGCACTCATTGGATTTTTAGTCCAAAACCGATTGAAGTCGAAATTTGAAAAATATGGTGAGATGTCTCTCATCTCCCGTCTAAGCGGAAGAGAGGTGGCTGAAAAAATGCTCGCCGATCACGGTATATATGAGGTGAAAGTGATTAGCACTCCTGGTTATCTCAGCGACCACTATAATCCTGGAAATAAAACCGTGAACCTTAGCCATGATGTGTATCACGGTCGTTCCGTTTCTGCTGCGGCAGTAGCGGCGCACGAATGCGGTCATGCTGTTCAGCATGCTACTGCATACAGATGGCTTCAATTTAGAAGCAGTGTTGTTCCTATTGTAAATGTTGCAAGCCAAATCATGCCATGGGTATTGATGGGCGCCGTAATGGTCCTTTCAAGATTTCCCGGTCTTCTCTTAATTGCAATTCTTGCCCAAGCTGCTATTACAATATTTACCTTGGTTACATTACCTGTAGAATTTGACGCCAGCAAACGCGCATTACTTTGGATCAAAGAAAAAAATGTAGTGATCGCTAACGAATACGATGGTGCAAAAGACGCTTTGAAATGGGCTGCAATGACTTACGTTGTTAGTGCACTTGCTGCTGTAGCTCAATTGGTTTATCTAATATTATTATATGGTAATAGAAGACGTGATTAAGACCATATGGTCTTAATCACGCCCTATCTTCGCGCTCAAATCATCACTGAACATGGCTGAAAAGCAATCAAGAGCGCTCATATTTATTTTCATAACTCTTCTTATTGATGTTATCGGCATTGGAATAATCATTCCCGTTTTGCCTGAACTCATCAATTCTGTTGCTGGAGGATCGCTCGCTGATGCTGCTGTCTACGGTGGTTGGATGATGCTCGCCTATAGCGTCATGCAATTTCTTTTCTCGCCAGTTCTGGGAAATCTAAGCGATCAATATGGCCGAAGACCAATCCTACTTATTTCATTGTTCGGATTCGGTGTGGACTATATTCTTATGGCTTTTGCTCCCACATTAGGCTGGCTATTTGCCGGCCGAATAATAGCTGGCATCATGGGGGCTAGCTTCACTACTGCATCAGCGTACATCGCTGACATAAGTACTCCTGAAAAAAGAGCTCAAAACTTCGGCCTGATAGGCGCAGCCTTCGGTCTGGGATTCATCATTGGTCCTATGCTGGGAGGTTTGCTTGGCGCATACGGAGAAAGAGTGCCCTTCATTGCCGCTGCAATCCTAACCTTCATCAATTGGCTGTATGGCTACTTTGTGCTTCCTGAATCATTACCAATTGAGAAAAGAAGAAAGTTTGAATGGAAGCGCGCCAATCCAGTAGGCTCTCTGCAGCACTTACTCAAATATCCTGTCATCGCTGGACTTGTAGCGTCTCTTGTATTGATCTATGTGGCATCTCATGCTACTCAGAGCACTTGGAACTTCTTCACCATGGAGCGTTTTCAATGGGACTCGAAACAAGTGGGAATCTCTCTCACTGTAGTTGGAATTCTTGTTTCTATCGTTCAAGGTTATTTGATTCGAGTTATCAACCCAAAACTCGGTGCCGAACGATCGGTTTATATCGGTATCACTCTTTATGCCGTAGGATTCTTCCTTTTCTCTTGGGCATACGAAGGCTGGATGATGTATGTATTCCTAATTCCCTATTGCCTAGGTGGAATCGCGGGGCCAGCACTACAAGGAATCATGTCAACGCAAGTCCCAGACAACGAACAAGGTGAGCTCCAAGGTGGGCTTACGAGCCTTATCAGTGTGACGTCTATCATTGGACCACCCCTCATGACTGGAATATTCTCCTATTATGCGAGCAAAGAATCAAGTGTCTACTTTCCTGGCGCGCCGTTTCTTCTTGCTGGAATCCTAACCTTAGTAAGTGGCTTCTTAGCATATCGATCACTGCGTAAAAAGCACTAGTCCCATCGTATATTTGCACTCATGAGCAATAAAGCACTATTCCTCGATCGCGACGGTGTCATCAATCACGACCCTGGAGATTATACCTATTCATTGGCTGAATTTCATATTCTGCCAACAGTAATGGATGCTTTGAAAATTGCTCAAGAAAAAAACTACAAAATCATCTTGATCACGAATCAAGGAGGAATTGCGAAAAGTCTTTATTCTCACGAAACTGTTGCGGAAATTCATGATTTTTTCAAAAATGAATGTCGTAAAAATGGAGTAGAAATAACAGACATATTCTATTCACCTCATCATCCTGAATTTGGAAACTCTTTGACAAGAAAACCAAAATCACTGATGATGGAACGTGCAGTACACAGATATAAAATAGATACTACTAACTCTCTCATGATCGGAGATAAAGAGCGTGATATTACTTGTGCAGCGCTGGTTGGTGTCAAAGGAATTCTTATTCCTACAAATGCAGATTTAATTAATTATATGACTTCGCTTTAACAATGAGTTACGTCTTTCACAAAGGAGAATATGTCAACGAAAACCAAGCATTTATTGCCAAGGATAATCGTGCATTTCGCCTAGGAGATGGATTCTTTGAAAGCATGCGCGTCATTGACGGGAGAGTTCTATTTCTTGAAAATCATTTTGCTCGTATCTCTGATACAATCAAAGCAATGAAAATGGTGGCTCAAGAAAATTTTAGTCTTGACCTTCTACGTTCCCAAATTCAAGGTTTATTACAGAGAAATAATATAACACGCGGCGGTCGCGTCAGAATTACTTTTTATCGAAAAGCTACCGGCTTTTACCTACCTCACAGCGATGATGTCAACTACCTCATCGAATCAGAACCGCTACTTGAAAATGAATTTTTACTAAACCCTATCGGGAAGACTGTAGACATTTTCACAGACTTTAAAAAGGACGTCAACAAGCTTTCAATTTACAAATCGCTCAATGCGCAATTGTATATCATGGCAGCTTTGCATAGCAGAGAAAAAAATCTAGATGACGCACTCATCCAGAACAATAAGTTCGCTATCATTGAAAGTATCGCGAGTAATATTTTCATCGTTTCAAACGGAGTGTTGTACACTCCTACCTTGCAGGACGGATGTATTGCAGGTACTATGAGAATGAATATTATCAATATCGCAATTGACAATAAAATCAAGGTCTACGAGTGTACACTCAACCCTCAAAACTTACTCGCTGCAGACGAAATTTTCTTAACCAATGCGGTGAAAGGAGTTGAATGGGTTGTTGCTTATCGCACGAAAAGATATTACAATGACATGTCGAAAAAAATGATTCAACTGCTGAATCAAGCAGCAAAAGAATACGTCGGAAATTCTTTGGTGCCCTAGCCTTCTAGACTCACGCGTGGATCTATCCAAGCGTAGATAAAATCAACAATCATATTGATAAATACAAAGGCGGTCGCAATGACTATTACGCCTCCCATAACCACGGGTAAATCTTGCTTTTCTATAGCGGTAAACATCTCTTGACCTAGACCTTTCCAACCAAAAACAAACTCCACAAAAACGGCTCCCGCTAACAAAGATGCAAACCATCCGCTCACTGCAGTGACCACTGGATTCAAGGCATTTCTTAAGGCATGCTTAAAAATCACTCTCCACTCAGGAAGTCCTTTAGCTCTTGCTGTACGAATAAAATCCATCGACATCACTTCTAGTAATGAGCTTCTTGTCAATTGTACAATAACCGCTAACGGTCGAATAGTAAGAGTAATTAAAGGAAGAATCATATTCTTCAAATCAATGTACTCCCCTTCCCATACGCTCACACTGTAGAGACTTCCAGTCATGTTTAATCCAGTACCTGGCAAGTACCAATTGGTAAATGGAATGTGAATTTGATCACGCCACAAAACTGCCCCGATCCAAGCAACTAGGATTGCCACAAAAAAGGACGGTCCAGCCATTCCTAAAGCTGAAATAAACAAGAGACTTCTGTCAATCCATGTATTTTGTTTGATTGCTGAAATGATACCTAATACCAAGCCGATGATCAAAGCGAATAGAATGGAGAGTACGGCTAAAATGACTGTCCCCGGTATCACATCTTTCAAAATTTCCGACACATTTCTTTCTGACAAAAAGGATCTTTTTAAATAGGGTGATTTAACATACAACGCCGACTCCCCTAATGGAATAAACTGAAATCCAGAATATTTTTCATGAGAAAAAAAAGTACGATCTGTCTCAATGTTGCTATGCCATGAAATGGGCGACAGATCATTTAAATACATAATATACCTTGTTTGCAAAGGCAGGTCTAAGTCCAGTTTTCTACGCATAGCATCCACTACTTCTTGTGGTGCATTTTCTCCAGTCAAATTTCGAACAGGATCGGATGGACTTAGATTGAAAAGAAAAAAAACAACAGTCACAACACCCCACAAAACGAGGAGGCTATAACCTATTTTCTTTAGAAAATATTTAATCATTTTTTCTCGACCACAAGCTTAATAAGCGCGAATACTGAGTAGTTTATCATATCTCTATAACCACTATCAATTCCTTCAGATACTATAGTTTGACCATCGTTATCTTCTATCTGCTTGATGCGGAGCAATTTCATTAAGATCAGATCGGTGAATGAAGAAACACGCATATCACGCCACGCCTCTCCATAATCATGATTTTTATTCATCATCAAATCTTTTGTCACCTGCACTTGATGATCATATAATTGCTGTGCTTCATGTGGGTCCATTTCGAGCGGTGCATCTTTTCCAAGCTCCATCTGAATGAGCGCCATTACACAGTAATTCAGGATACCAATAAACTCATCCACGATACCTTCACCTACTTTTGAATGACCATTATCCTCCAACGTACGGATGCGCTGCGCTTTGATGAATATTTGATCCGTCAGACTTTTTGTTCTGAGAATTCTCCAAGCTGTACCGTAGTCTTTTGTTTTCTTTGAAAACAAATCTCTACAGATTCCAACAGCCTGATCATATTGTTGCGATGTTTGCTCCACGTGTTGAGTCTATTTGTTCGCAAATTTGCCACACAACTTGGAATATCCTCACATTATTTAAAGAAAATGTCATTTAAACCCTTTTCGTTACTCATTAAAGGAACATTACACACGTTTGAAAGGCCTGCCATCATGGGCATTTTGAACCTAACCCCTGATTCCTTCTACGCACAGAGTAGATTAGACGAAGAGGCTTTGCTTGCCCGCGTGCAGCAAATGATCCAAGAAGGGGCGGATATTCTCGACATTGGTGGTCAAAGTACTCGCCCTGGCGCAGAGCGACTCTCAGCGACGCAAGAATGGGAACGGCTTGAAGGCGTTTTCGAAAGCATTCATCATCATTTCCCAAATGCGATCACATCAATAGATACATTCTATGGAGAAGTTGCGGCAAAGGCGATTACAAGAGGTGCGGGAATCATCAATGATGTTAGCGCTGGTTCCATAGATCCATCTATTATCGATGTGGCCACGCAACACCACACTCCTTATGTGATAATGCATATGCAAGGAGAGCCACAGACAATGCAACTACAGCCGGAGTATAAAGACGTGGTGCAAGAACTGATTTA
>JAIXWP010000146.1 GCA_027491215.1 Flavobacteriales bacterium
AATATGTTTGGTCTAATACCGATGGCATAACCATCTATGGTATTGTCAGCGATGTTTTGTTCATCATTAGTCAAACACACGATGAAATAATCAGAGGTGGTTGGTTCACGATTAAAGTATTTTAGGTTGAATCTCCAAGTTGTTTCAGAACCTTGAAGAGTAGCGCCATTCATAAACTTTGAAACTGAAGTTGAACCTCCAGTAGTTTGACCTTGGTCTACATGGCGTAAGGAGAATGAGCCATTGATTGGATTAGTAGCAAGAGCGCCAAAAGATCCAGCAACATTTGTCCACCAATCGGAGATATCACCATCCTCGAAGTTATCTTGACCAATGTTTTCTGAATTATACTCGTTATCACTTTCCGAAAGAACATGCGTAGTTTGAGCTCCAAGAATAGCGATAAATCCACCTGATGGATTTTGGAGTGTGAACGTATATGCACTGATAGCTCCAGTACAGAGCAAGTCATCAGTGATTGTTACAGTAACGTTTTGAGTAGTATTGCTTCCTGCGGGGAAGGTAACTGTTTGAGTTGTATAATTGCCGATAGTACTAGCAGTACCAGAGGTTAGTGCAACTTGAACAGTTGTAGCAGCCGTTGGGTTAGAGTTTGTAATTGTTACCGGAATTTGAACGGTAGTGGTTGTTCCTTCTGTTGCAGTAGATGTAGCAGAACCGAATTGCACTGTGGTGTTAGGTTGGCAGGGCGTAAAGTAGATTTGGTCAAATTCGGTTGTACGACCATTTGTTGAATTCACATTTGGCACAAGGACTGAAAATCCGATATATCCTGTTCCTGAAGGGATAATGTTATTATCTGTTCCTGACCCTTGGCTTACTGTGCTTGAAGTAATTGGATTTGCTGTCGGAGCAACTCCAGCGCCATTTGCTGTTGGTAAGGTAGAAGTGAACAAACGCCATAATCCAGTTTCGTCTCTTGTTACTCTAATGGTATAAGAATAGTCGGTCCTTGTTGCAGCTGTGCTACCCGTTGACACAATGATGTCACTTACAGCGACACCATTGACAACTCTCTGAAGCCTAATTTCTTGAGTGCCTCCATCACCAATGAAAAGTCTGTAGCCATCAACGGTGTTACCGGAAAGATTAGTTTCATTTGCATAAAGCCAAATAGCTACCGTGCTAGTAGCAGAGGTTGCATTAAGACGACCCATCCAAAATCCCCACTCTTGGTTTGTATTCCAAGTAGTCACGGGAGTGTGCAAATTGTATGTACCAGGATTATTGTTCCCGGGATTTACTCTGACAATTCGTGAGTTGGTGGCATCAGCACCTGAGAGGCTGTTGGCTTGGTATTGCCATTCGCCCGTGTTACCAGACCATACAGGAGATGCGGTGTAGTTTCCATCAGTAAACTGATCTAGAACAACAGCAGTGCAACTTGCTGGAGGTGGTAAAAATGCTGCCTTCGCGGGAGAGCTGGCAGGATTGACGTGAGCCGAGAGGTGCAGTGACAACATAGCAGTTGCCAAAAGCAGGAGCGCTTTGTTTTTCATCTTTTGTAAATAGTCTCTTGTGTACTAATCTTAAATTTCTTTTGTCAATGTAAAATAGGCCTGAGCCATTTGCAGATCTTCCGGCGTTGTGATTTTGATATTTTCTCGATTCCCCTCCACTAGATTTAAGTGGACACCCAGGGCCTCGACAACGGAAGCGTCGTCGGTGAACGTAGGGTGGTAGGCTTGTTCAAAAGCCTTTCGGAGCAGAGAAATTTCAAAACACTGGGGCGTTTGCACCAGCCGAAATTTGCTGCGGTCTGCGATTTTATTTTGTCCATCTTCAACAGTTCTGAGGCTGTCGTTGAGAGGCAAAACTGGAATCGCATTGCCATTGATACGGGCTTGATGGTAAGAAGTTTCAAAAGTTCTTTTTGAAACCAGTGGTCTTACAGCATCATGAATTCCTACAACACCTGTTTCTGCTTGGATTGCATTCAATCCGTTTTGAACTGAGAAAAAGCGTTCTTTTCCTCCCGCAACCACTTGGTGCGGAATGTCCAATTGCAAGGTGCGTTTAAGATCGATCCAGTAGTCCACAAAGTCTGGGTGAAGGACTACTATGATGTTGAGACTGGAGTCGAACGAATAAAAACGCTCTAGGGTATGTACCAAAATTGGCTTATGATTGATCTCTAAGAATTGTTTCGGCAAATCAGTACCCATACGGCTACCGGTTCCTCCTGCGACTATTATTAGGTGATCAGTCATTTCTTCGATAAAGATACGTTTATATTCGATAAAAATAAAAATAGAGTAGATGAAAAGTCCTCTTTTAGATTCTTTTTTGGTGTGAGTGGTCAAAATTAGGTCTTGAGTCGCAATTCCTAACGAAATCTTTACATAGTTGTTAGGTGATTAACAATGGATTGCTTATTTTCACGGGCTCTTTGGTCTACCAACCAAGGATGTTTTTAACCAACACAAATTCTTCTTATGAGCAAGCTTAAATTCTTGTTGCTTGGACTTCTGTCCATTGCTTCGGTGTCTTCAAAAGCAGATTGGGATATCTGGCAGGGTTATTTCGTTGCCAACTTTGGGGCAAGCGATATCTACTATAGATACAACACAGGAACAAGTGATATTGCAAACCCTGCATTGGACAATGCATTCTTAGGTCGCTTTAATTCTACTTCAGTATTTACACTGAAAGGTTCAGAAATCAAAACATTTAAGAATACAACAAATGGTAATTCGAATGTGTGTTCTACCTCTATGTTTTACAGAATTTATAAATCATGCGACGCACCAGGAAGTTTTATACAGGTTTCTACATCATTTAATTGTAATCATCCATGCACTGGCACGAACAGCCCTGGCGATCAGATTTGGAATAATACAGGAGTGAATTCAAATATTCTTTCTGGACTAACCGAGCCAGGTACGTATATCGTTGAGGTTTATTTTGATGCCTTCGGCGGACAATTTGGTACTTGTGACTTTACGAAATCTGCAAACAATGGCGGGAACAATTACAAAATGTATTTCGAGTATGACAATACCGATAGTTTTACAGATGGTAATTTCACTGCAAATGCTACATGGACAGGAAATACAAGTAATTTCCAAGTAGTAAACAATAGTGATGTTTCTGGTCTCATTGGAACAGAATCAACGAGAACACATACTGTTCGTTTGAATGCTCCAGCAGTGCTTGGTAACAGCTATATCAGCACACAAATTGCTTCATGGTTGGCACAGCAAAATTGGTATTTCTGGATGGGGCGTCGCTCTAATGCTTCAGCAGATAACCGTGTAAGAATTTGGTTGTATGCAAATAGTTCAAACCTAGAGATAGCGCCAGGACTTAACGGGTATTACCTCCAAATGGGAGACACTGGCGCGGACTTCTTTACGCTTCATCGTGTGACAAATGGCGTGGTAACGACCATCCTTACTTCATCGACAAGTATCTATGATGGAGCATCTGATTACGGCGTTGCAATTCATGTTTCTCGCAGCGAATCAGGGCTTTGGACAGTCAGAACATCCACACTGCCAGCGAATGCAATTGCTACTCAGAGCACTCCAACTCCGAGAAGTTGTGTAGAAGATGTTGCTACTGTTGTGCAAGGTGTGGTAGTAGATAACAATCACGTTCCTGCGGCAAACGGCTTCTTCGGAGTATGGGCGCGCAATACTTCTACTGCAACTCAAGATTTAGAATTCGACAATTTTGTTTTCAGAGCGCTTGCTCCAAACACATACGTGAATTTCATTAACCCGACACAAGCCTTAACCGAGCCTTCTGTTACAGATTTAGTATTCACTATTCCAGTATCACTTTCAAATCCTAGTGGATCGGTTGCTACAAGTGTTACTGTTTCTGTCTCTAGCGGCGATACTGGTCGTCTTCAAAGTTATTCTCCTCAAACCATCACTTGGGCTCCAGGTGAGTCAGGAACGAAAAACGCAACATTCACAGTTGATGCAAATGCGATCTGCGACGACGTTGCTGTTTTGAATTTCGCATTGACCGGTTTGACTGGCGGACAAAGTGCCTATTTATCCAGTCCTTTCAATCATGTGCTCACATTGACGGATGATGATATGGGATATGTAACATTGGTATCCGACAATTTTGAAGATGGCAATGCGAATGGATGGACATCTTTTGGAAATGGAACATGGACTGCAAACACTACAGCTCCTGCCTCTGGAACATTTAGCCTTCGTCACAGCACTACAGGTGTTGTTGGAAATAGCCACGTTGTTTTTGACACAGAAGAAAATACACTCGACGGTGTTTTTACTACATGGCAATTCAACGTGAAAAACTATAATCGTTTAATGAGCACCGGTAACAACTGGATGGTCTATGTTGCAGCAAGTAGCACTGATTTATTCGGCGCGGGTGTAAATGGTTACGCTGTAGGTGTTGATCCTGCAACCACACCTGCTGCAGATGCCATTACTCTTTTCCGCGTTACTAATGGTGTCTTTACAGCACTCATTTCTGCACCATGGGAAATTATTTCTACTTCTAACGAAATAGGAGTTTTATTGACAAGAAATGAAAGCGGACTCTGGTCGCTTTCTCTGGATCAATCAGGAGACTTCAATGACCTAGTAGCTGTAGGAACCGCAACTGATGTGACTTACGACGCCCTCAATTATTTCGGTGCTAGAATGGTTTATTCTGCATCTAACAGCGACAAGTTTGCAATCGATGATTTGACAATCGTTCAGAAAGGTTGTCGTAGTGAATTTTACAGCCAAGCACCAGGGGGAAATTTCTCTGCAGCCATTTGGTCTCCAACTCCAGTGGGTACTCCACAAACCATTCAACCAAGCCGCTTCACTCGATTGGTAATGCAGACTGGCGCTCCAGTTAACGTTGATCAGTCATTTGATGCAGGAGATATTGCAATCAATACGGGTGGTTCATTAACCGGAAACTCAAACACAATCACGGTGTTTGGTAACTGGGTAACAGATGGTACGGGCGTTTTCAACGCTGGAAATAGCCATGTTATTCTAAAAGGTGCTGTGGCGCAATCGATTCTTGGAAGCGCTGCGGTAACTTTCAATGATCTAACCATCGATAATGATTTTGGAACAGTTACTTCTCTTGGACAGGTTCAAACGGCTGGACTGGTTACTTTGAAAGAAGGAA
>JAIXWP010000119.1 GCA_027491215.1 Flavobacteriales bacterium
CTAAATTTGTCATTTGTCTCTTGTCTCTTGTCTCTTGTCATTTGTCTCTAGTCATTTGTTCTCGGCAAAGCCGAGATCATTTGTCACTTTTGACTAAAAGTTTCCCTGTCTTTAAATTCAACTCCTTGTGATGAATGAAATAGACTCCACTTTCTAATTTTGATATATCCCAGTACAACTGATTTGAATAGGGAGTGACGATTTTTGAATCTACTATTTGTCCGATAGCGTTGTAAATATTAATGGTGCCGGCAATGGAAAGATTTTGACTCATTCTTATCACTACCTCACTAGTTGCAGGATTGGGATATACTGATATACTGTTGTCTGAAATATTAAATTCTTCAATATTGGAAGTTATCGAAGGCACACATGCTTCCATATTCGCATTGTAATATTCCTGTACAATTGGGATAGCTGTGAATAAATTTGAAACTGCATTGTAGGGTTCTTCTGATTGGGCAACTGTTGACTGCGTTGCAACAAACGCCTCGTTATAACAATATGATTCCTGTGAGTTCAAGGTGATGGGAGTGTGTCCTGCAATCATGTTGTAATTTTCAGTATGAAAATTTGAAAGATTGGTCCACGCATCACTAGATGTATCCCATGGATCGCTTGGATAAACGAATGAGGTTGGTTCTGGATCACCATTATCAGGATTATATCTTCCTTGCTCTCCGTAATTCAACTGTTCACCATCTTTCCATTTGCCATTCATGAAATGCACATATTCCTCTTGAAGCGTAGGAACGCTGCCGACTGTGCCTAGGCTAGTATTAATATTTATGGAGCTTGTCAAGGGAAGATTCAGACTTACATGGGCTACCGCACCTCCAAAATCACCGAAGTCAAGAGGGAAATCATACAAAGGATTTGAAATATCGTTACTATAAGCATAGGTGGCATTCAAAGAAGACTTTGTAGCCAAGCCAGCAGTTTGCCATCTACCAGTTTTGTAGTTTGTAACACTTGCCAATTTTAAAGAATAGTTTTCACTCGAACGATTGATGATTTTCGTTTGCGTAAAAAACGTTTTTTGCAATTCAACAGGGCCTTCTAAAAAGAGATATTGAAAGATGTGAAATTCTAGACCTAACGAATATGGAAGAATGCCTTCGCCATCGAAGTATCTTGGAAACATAATGTTATGATCGTCATGAAGGATATAAAATGATGAAACATCTCCTAGAATTTTGGGATAATCTCCGAGCTCGGGATGGTATTCATTATCGCCATCTATATCTACGAATGGCGCCAAATAATAAGATTCTCCGTTAGATACATCGCCATGTGCAGGCCAATTCAATAGATCATCAGGAATACTATAGTTAGGACTCGAAAAACTCTGAATATGCTCTTGGATTTGTGCTTTGGTGACGATGTATGACCGAGCATATTTCAAAAGAAATTCTGTTGAGATTTGATCACATTTAGGTCCGAAGAAACTATTTCTAGAAGTGCGATGAATGGGATTCGCCATCACCACATCGTTATTGTCTGAAACGCCATGAATCCACAGATCATTACTTTGATACAAGGAGGCAAGGGTGCCATCCGTTTTTTTATAAAGCACTCCTGATGGACCGAAGACAGCAGGACTCTCTGTGTGGGCCTTTGGATATGCATCGACATAGGCCACGATAAAATCATTTTCAATGCTTCTGCAACTATTTGTAGGAGGAATGACATACATGCCGGTGTTGTTCGGACTCGCTAGGACAGCGTATTTTAAGCCGTTAAACTCAATTTCATTAGTGATACTACCTCCATAAGAATCTTGATTACAATCACCAATTGGAAAGATGAAGCCGGTTGGCAAAGTGAGGTTTTGATTACCATGTTCATACAAGTAGTACTGACCACCCGCAAATCGCACTTCTCCCTTCATGCTGCCCGTCTCCCAACTTAAAACTTCTTCACTTGTACCAGAATTAGAATACTCGATTAAATAGGTTAAATTATTGACAGCATTGATTGGTCTTGCTACAGCTAAGAATCTATTGTTCGCTTCGGATATTTCGATGAATCGATGAGATGAAGAGCCAAGGTTTGACCAAGAATTATTATTCCAAATAAATAAACTACTATCAGCGATGGCATATAATTCATCATTAAAGATTTCTATATCCGTAAACTCCATTCCTAATTCGGAAGGTAGCGTTTCCCATGTATCTGCTGCGCGATAGTAAATCTGATTATTATTTAGTACATAGTAACCAATCGATGATTCATGAATGTTGTGAATGATACTGATATTAGGAATGCCAAAGGATTCCCAGTTTCCATTTACCAAACGTGCAGCACCATCGAAGGAAGGCAGACGACCACAAACTATGATTACAGGTGATACATCTACAATATTGAAAACTGCTCCATTCACTTCAATTAATGGCGGAGAAATAGGGGTGATTTCTTCACCATCAAACCATGCGAGGTATGGTGAATCTAGATTATCAATGGATTCAAATGCACCTCCAAATAGAATTGCGCTGTCGGTGGCAGCCAGTGTGTAAGTCAGTGGCACATTTGTAACTTCCAATGTTTCGTCACCAGAAATCCAAGCGGGGATGGGGTGTTGAGTGAACCCATCGAGAAAGAAGAAAGCAAGCACAACAGCGAGTAGGAATCTTCTCATAGCTTGGTTGGTTTGATTTAGTAAACCAAATTAACAACTATCACCAATAATTCTATTTTTTTTTCCCGCAATAATCACCAATCAACTCTGTCCTTCAGCGGAGTCTCTCGATTCTCAATTCTCAATTCTCGATTCGGAATTCGTTATCATTTGATCTCGGCAAAGCCGAGATCATTTGTAATTTGTAATTTGTCATTTGTCATTTGTTCTCGGCAAAGCCGAGATCATTTACCATTTGTCTCTATCTTCGTGTTATGACAACTCCCAACAATAAGCGAAAAAAAATGGTGCCGATTGCTATTGCGGCAATTGTGCTATCTGCGATTACATTATTCTTTTTGAAGCAAGAAAAAACCAAAGAAATTCAAGCAGAAAAGCCAGGAATAGTTGTACCAATGGCTTATGCGGAATGGGCGCCGATTTTCGGAGATATCAATGCACCGAAACAAGTGCTTATTTTCTCTGATAACACCTGTGGCTTCTGTAATAAATTTTGGAGCGAGCAGTTTGCTGAAGTGAAGAAGCGATTTATTGATACGGGTAAATGCTACTTAATTTGGTATGATGTGAGTTCAGCTAAAGATGAGTTGCCTCTTGCTGCATTCCTTGCCGGAGCGCATGAACAAGGTAAATCTGAACAAGCAATTGAATTGTTATTTAAGAGAGGTTCTCGTGTACAACAACCTGAATTTAATTCCATTGCGGTGCAATTAGGAATGGACACCGTGGCACTTGCAAATTATTTAGCAAATCCATTATTGAAGGATGGTATGAAAAAGCATTTTGAATACGGAAAGCTTTGCGGTGTTAAAGGGACACCAAGTTTTGTTATTCAAGGAAGACTTTACTCTGGCTTTATGGATATAAATGAATTCGAACGCAGATTAGCTTTTGAAGAGGAAAAGCCTGAGGATAATCAAGGAGTGAAGGGAAAGGCGGTGAGCGCTTTACCAGATGCCCGGTAAGAAACGATATTTTACTTTCTCGCAATAAGCTCGATAATCCTTGTCTTGCATAAGGTGTTTTTCCTCTGTCAATGCTCGAGCTATATAAATTCCTGTCCAAGCGATTGCTGGGATTATCAATGCGGGGTTGTATAGGATCGCGGGAAATGATCCGACCAACCAAAACAATGTCTTGGATGCATAAGCAGGATGTCGCATCCAAGCATATACTCCTGATTGCACTATTCCACGATTAGTCATGTTGGAAGCTTTGGTCCATAAGCAAACCGATGCAGCCGCATATACTGCAATTAAGAGGACCATTACCAATCGACATACAGCTGTGATGAGTTCGTTATCCCAAATGGGATATTCGCTTGCATGCCAAGAGAGATAAGGTGCGACGTAATTGATGAAAGGCTGATAACAAACAAGTGCAAACGCCCAGCCATACCAAGTATGATCAACAGAGCGAAGAGTGTTTTTCAGAAACTTTGCTTCGAATAAATATCCAAAAAGAAATACACTGGTATCAATAAAAAAGAGAAGACTGATCAAAAATGGGTATAATACATTATTCCATTCTGGAAGATGTATCTCGGAGAAATTCAAATCTTGAATCAGCAGCCAATTTCGTAGAACGAGTGTTCGGTTATTAAAGAAAAACTCCAACATCAGGGGCAGCCAAAAGAATTTGACGATGGCGAATCGAAAGTAATTTCCTGTTTTTTTTCCAAGAAAAAAATAGGAAGGAGTTACGATCGACCGTAAAGCCTTGATAGGAGAGGACAGTATTCTTGTCGTGGCAAATCCAACTCTAAACCCCATCGAAAACGTTGGAGCTTGGTAAGTGTTGGAGTAGATGGAATAACTACTCCAAATCACCCAAGCGCCTAGCAGCGTCCAAGTGGCTAGCGCTGAAAGGGGAGAGATGAAGAAGAGGTATAATAAAAACAAAAGCCCCATAAGGGGCGTTGCCCATAGATTCCATTGACCTAAAAGAACTTTCCTTTTCATCGATCGAATCTATGTAAAAAAAATAAACCCCATTAATGAATGTACATTCATTAATGGGGTGAAAAATCTTAGTAAAGTTGGAATGTTGAACATCCACCAGCAGAAACGTTGATGGTAGATGGACCCCATGTAGTGCCGCCGCATTCGCCGTAAACGATGTGGCTACCAACTGATAGGGTCTGAGTAATAGCTCCAGATGCACCGCAAGACGGTGTTGAACTGTAGTAGCTGCTCAATCCACCAGCGTATGAACCATCGATATAAACAGAAATCGTGCTACCCGCACCTGCTGGGCATGGTGCTGAGTTAGAGTTCCAAACCATTAATTGACCAGTTGAAGAACCACCAGAGCTGCTTGTTGAAGAAGTGCCTCCTGATGAAGAAGAAGTGTAACGAACACCACAATCAGCGCAGTCAGTGCCTAATTCACAAATGTCATAAGTAGCGCCTGGACCTCCATCGTCACATTCGCCATCGTTAGCGTATGGACATGTGTTGGTGCAAAGTGCACCAGAACCGCTGGAGCTAGTGCCGCCAGAAGAAGTACCACCAGAAGAAGTGCCACCGCCTGAAGAGCTAGTCGAAAGCGCTGTATTGCACCACTCACCAGACCAGCCAGTATTACATACACAGTCTCCTTCGACACAATAGCCGTTGCCGCATTGGTCATCACATTTACGATTGATGTCGCAGCTTGCGAAAGCAAGTGTCATCATTAAGAGCATGAGAAAACTCTTGAGGAAGTTAGATTTCGTGAAATACATTGTTAAAGATTTAGATCACAAATATAAAGCACGAGGGTTAATTAATCCTACTTACTAATAGGTAGAATCGAAGGGTATTTTTACGGGGGAAAATTATATATTTATAAACTTTGTTTATGATTTATATGAAAAAGATAAATAAAAAGATATACATGATCACATTGATTTTTGCTTCATGAAAGCAAACTTCATCGGGGTAATAAAAATGGTCTTGAAAATCTCAACCGTCTTATTACTGCTTTATTTATCTCTTACGGCACAAAATCCAGCGGACAGTCAGTTCATGGCGGCTGCTGGAATCGTACTGACCTTAGTCGTTTTTCGTCGAAACATTTTATCCAATCTAAATATTTCCGAATGAGCAAGGAAAAGCACTTGAAACTAATTGATGGGACGTTTGAGTCCAAAGATGCCTTTGAAATATTGATGAATGTTTACTCAAGTAAAATCCATTTTCATCAATTAAAGAATATTCAATCTCAAGAGCGCGAGGGGAAAGATTGCAAGAAATCGAAGCGAAGAATAGAGGAGCTTAAGAAGAGCATGGATAAAGCCTCAAAGGTATTGGCATCGGCTCAATTGAAAGGTAAACGCGTAATCATGAAGTCTGAGGTTATTATTTCATTTGTAGAAGAGTAGTAATGTTTGATTCAAGGAAAATTGTTGTTGCAACAATGCATCATAAAGAACAAGTATTGCTGCCTCTTTTTGAGAAGGAGTGGAATATGCTTGGTATATGCACAACTGACTTGAATACCGATTTATTCGGAACATTTACTGGAGAGATAGAAAGACAACATAATCCGATTGAGACTGCGCGACAAAAGTGCTTGAAGGCAATGGATCTGACAAATGTGGATCTTGCCATTGCAAGTGAAGGTTCTTTCGGGCCACACCCAACTTTATTTTTTGTTCCTGCTGATGAAGAATGGTTAGTGCTGATCGATCAAAAGAATGGCTTTGAATGGATTCATCGGGAGCTTTCAACAGAAACTAATTACAACTCCAAAATAATTAGCGAAGAGTCTGAGCTTTTGGATTTTGCAAAGCAATCACTTTTTCCATCTCATGCCTTAATTCTAAAAGGTGAGAGTAGTAACATGACCTTCAAAGGAATATGTGATTCGAAAGAATTGATAGATAAGTTTAAATTAATTCTTCAAAAAGAAGGCCGCGTTCAAGTCGAAACAGACATGCGAGCAATGTACAATCCGACTCGCATGAATGTCATTCAAATGGCGGGACAAAAATTAATTCAAAAACTAAAAAGTTATTGCCCATCATGCACCCATCCTGGATTTGGTGTTTCTAGAGCAGTTGCTGGACTGCCATGTGAAATTTGTGGCTTTCCAACGGCTTCTACTTTAAAATATATTGAGAGTTGTTCGAGGTGCTCTTTTGAAAATGAGATTCCACAGCCTCACGGCAAGTCATTTGAATCTGCTATGTATTGTGATTTATGTAACCCATAATTTATGAGTAAGAATATTCTTATTAAAAATGCCACCATCGTAAATGATGGTTCAGTATTCGAAAGTGATATCCTGATTAAGGATCAAAGAATTGAAAGGATAAGCAAGGATATTTCTGATCATAAAGCTTTGATTATTCAGGCTGAAAACTTGCACGTATTGCCTGGCGTTATTGATGATCAAGTTCATTTTAGAGAACCCGGATTAACACACAAAGCAAATATTTACACTGAGAGTAGAGCTGCAGTTGCTGGTGGGGTAACGTCATTTATGGAAATGCCCAATACCATCCCCAATGTGCTCACTTTGGATTTGTTGGAAGAAAAATATGCCCTAGGTGCAGCTCATTCGTTGGCAAACTATTCCTTTTTTATGGGGATTAATCAAGGAAATTTAGAAGAAGCACTAAGGATAAATAATGAAAATGTATGTGGCATCACAGATGACGGATTGTATTTTCACAACAATGAAGGAATACTAGCCAATTATCCCGATTTTCTAGAAAAACTATTTTCTAGAAGCAATTCTTTAGTGGCACTACACAGTGAGGATGATCAGATCATCCGCCGAAATGAAAAGATCTATCAATCTGTGAAAGAGTCAGATTTTCCATCAAATATTCACGAACTAATTCGAAGCAAAGAGGCGTGCACTAGCGCTACGCGCAGGGTAGTGGACATCGCACGGAAACACGGGAACAGATTACATTTTTTCCATATTTCTACTGAAGATGAATGTTTGATGTTTGATACTGGTGTAGGTATACGCGATAAAAGAATTACTGCAGAAGCATGTGTGCATCATCTTACTTTCTCTTCTAAAGATTACTCAACTCTGGGTAGTTTTATAAAGTGGAATCCTTCGGTTAAATCAGAAGCCGATCGACTTGGGTTGTGGCAGGCATTGCGTGATGGATCGATTGACTTTATTGCTACGGATCATGCCCCACATTTATTAGAAGAAAAAAACGGTGGATATCTTAAAGCGCACTCTGGCGGGCCACTCGTTCAACATAGTCTGGTTGCAATACTCGAGGAATATCATAAAGGGAATATTGATCTGACTTTCGTGGCTGAGAAAATGGCGCACAACGTTGCTGAGGCCTACAGAATGAAAGACAGAGGCTTTATTCGAGAGGGCTATTTTGCCGATCTAGTCTTGGTTGATTTAAATGCTCCATGGAGAGCTTCAAAATCGTCGAATCTCTACAAATGCGGTTGGTCACCGTTCGATGGGGTTACGTTTAAAAGCAAAGTACTCAAGACCATTGTTAATGGCCATGTAGTCTATGATCAGGGTAGCTTTAAAGAGGACGTCAAAGGGATGAGACTTCTTTTTGAAAGAGATAGATAAGTTTAATTTAGCGGCTTGGTGTAATTACAATTTTTTGAATTGAATTATTGATTTGAAGAAAATATACACCAGCTTCAACTTGGCTAATATCTATGCTAGAATCTGCATTTGATGAATATCCTGATTTTACAATTGCTCCCGAAGTTGATACTAGTTTATAGTCAAATTCTTTGTGATATTTTACAGAGATGATGTCAGATGAAGGATTTGGAAAGACAGATGCTGACGCCTCATTGATTTCTGAAATCCCCACTTCAAGTGGTGCAGGGTGCGTCCATTTGCGAAAGAACAACCATACCTCGATCATTTCAGTGATATCGTTTACTGGCTCGTACAGATAAATGTGATCTGCGCCATTAAACCTCCAAAGTTCCAAAGCACCTTCCGTATTACAATTATTATAGACAAAACGATCTACTGTGATACCATCATTAGCAGTGTCATCTATTCCGATGGAGTCAGGCTCAGCATCGCAGTTGTGAACGTTTTGCCAAAACTCCACTGTTTGGGGCACCAGACTGAGCGAAGGAAGTGCACCTGCATCATAGGGCACCGTTCCATCGGCTGTGCCGTGGAGGTGAATTACAGGAGTCGCGTAGTTTGGGTTACAATTCGTGAGGTCATTGGTAGACATAGTACCAGCCATGCAGCCAATTGCAGCAATTCGGTCATTGAGTGCACAAGCGGCAGTGTAGGACATGATAGAACCCATAGAAAATCCAGTCACATAAACACGCGCGGGATCTACTCCGTATTGCGAAATGTATTTGTCCATGAGTGCAGAAAGCAATCCTACATCATCAGCGGTAGAAGCGAGAAGCGTTCCGTTGTTCCAAGCAGGTTGACCGATAAAATTATTTAGGCCTTGCGGATATAGGGCGATTACTCGCGCGGTATCAGCCAAGTCATTAAAGCCAGCTGCAACAAAATCTGTATTGGATTGACCGAGTCCGTGGAGAATAATCACCAAAGAGTAGTCCTCTTGTGATGCATTAAAATTAGTAGGTAGATATTCAATATATGCACGTGTCGCATTTCCGATAGCGATGGTCTGATTTGATTGCTGAGCTAAAGCAGACAAGATAGAAAATGCAAGTACACAAGAAGCGTATAGTTTTTTCATACAGAATAGGTCAAATGGTTTGGTTCTCTCAAAGTTAGTGAAAAGAATGTCTCCTTTCAAATTCTCGAAATTCGATATTGAAATAACAAAGAAAAAACCTATGATTTTCATTTACAAGGATAAGTGGTCGCTTAAGTAGTACAAGAGTAGGATTGAGAAGCACGAAAGAAATCGTCGTTTTGATTTCTTTTATAAAATCGGGGAAACCTTAATCAGTATGTCAAACATCACTACTCTTCTGCTATCAAGTCCTATTTTATTGGCAATATTTATCTTGTTAATAGGTGCCTATTTCTACAAATTAGTTTCAGGAAAACTTCCTCCTTATCGCTCAGATATTTCGAAGCATCGAGAGCTCGGAGAGCAGCGAGGCTTTTGGTATCAACTGTGGTTGGTTTTCATTACACCGATCATGTTTGTGTACAATTTAATCGTTGATGCAATTTGGTTTGTTTCTGAGATATTCCATTTTGTAATAAAGCTACTAGTTATAATTTTCGGTTGGATCAAATGGATTTGGAGTGAACTCATTTGGCCTGGACTAAGTTTCTTGCTTGGTATCGCTAAATGGTATTTATGGACGTGGCCTTGGACTTACATTCATCTATCATTTAACGCCTTGCCAAGGGTTATCACTTTACCATATTTCATAGCAGGCTTCACGGGGTTGGCTTTAGCATTTTCATTGATTCATCTTGGGGCATTCATTGATCATGTTCTTTCATTGAGTGCACCTGTAGTCACAATGATATTTTGTTCACTTGCCACCTCTTTAATCGCGCTGGGGTCAGGCTTAGTCACTTCGATGCTTCGTGCTAACATTACCAAGGGTAATTGGAGAACTGTAAAGGATCATTTACCTAATGGTATAAAGTCACTTCGTTTTGTATTAGTTTATGCTATCCTCGGCTGTATTTTGGTGAGCGCAGAATATTTAATTTGGAGATCAGGATGGTTTCATCAGTGGGGAAATATTATAGGTGGAATTCTTTCGGGACCTGCCGTTGGTTTTGCTCTACTATCAGTTTTAAATTTCATTATTATTTCATTTGCTACTGTGTTTGCAGGATCATTTGTGCTTGATAATAATGAGATGTCTAAAGATTCATTTAGACCATTTATTTTACTAAGTGTTAGAAATATCGGGTCAGTTATATTCTCGAGTCCTATTGCTTCATTCAACGCAATAGTCTTGTCTGTTATTCCTGTTTTATTAATGTTTGGTGCTCTAAAACTAAGCTCTGAAATAGCAAGTATTGCAGGGACTAATTCCATGAATTCAACTCTCCGTGCAGGTCAGGAACTAGCATGGGTGGATAGCACTTCTTATAAGGCTGTTGCTGATTCGCTTTTTGAGAAGTATTTAGAGGATTTGAAAGAAAAAAGAGAGATAGATTATTCGATATCACGAAAAGAAAGTTGGGGTGTTCAAGTACAAAATTTTTTAGCTACGGATGCAATGCCTTATGAGTTTTCTGCTCCACGTGGATTGAAGAGTTACACGAAGGAAAAAGAAGCGATTGAGAGTAATTTGAGAAATGTAGAAAAGAATTGGAAAATGGAGGACTCAACAAGCAGACTTGCGATTCAAATGCTAGAGCGTAAATTACAGGTAAATGAATCGGAAAGGAATGTTATAGTTGGATATCAAAATAGATTTAACCAGGCTCTAATCGATAGCTTGACGATGGTTCAATGGCAAACAGATACGCTTATGGATCCTAAATTCCGCTATTGGTCTTCAGAGGACTTTGAATTGGCAGTTCAGGAAATCAGTGGTGAAATCGATGAGGATAGGAGAGAAATAGATTTTAATAAAAAAGGTCTCGAGAGAATTCAGAAAATGAGTGCGCTTGAAGCAGAGGTGCTAGATCATGAGTCATCGCAGATAAGTATTTCTCGCGTAGTTGAAACCATCGCCTATTTTTTCATGGGACTCTTTATAGCATTGATTTGGGCATTTGCTTTCGGCTTTGTGATACCTGCATTTAATAGTGTTTGGTACTCCATCTACACGAAGGATAAAGAAGAAGCTGATACAAAGATTTATGTTGTAGAGTTATGGAAGACAATGAAGAGCAGTAATTCTAGTCAACCATTAATGAGTTTATTCTTTTGGGTTTTTGTAATTGGAGGAGTATTCTTTTTGGATAGAATACTCAGCTTATTGACTTTTTTGCATTAAGAAATATTAAAATTATATAGGGCAAAGTGGAGACCAGAACCCACTCTAAAAAACGGGGCTAAATCCTAAAAGCCTTATGATTAGGATAAAAATTTAAATTAAATCAAATTGAAAAAAGTAACCTTACTACTCGCTGCTTGTGTTATTGCAGCAACAAGTTTTGCGCAAGATGCTTCGCAAGATGTAATGAAATCAAAAAAAGGCTTTGTTATCTTACCTGAAGCAGGTGATCTTGCTCTTGGTTTCGACGCGATTCCTGTAATTGATTTTGCATTAAATGCAGCAGACATCATGAGCAACGCAGGACAAGGAGCTCAACACCCTGGATATGTTTCAGGATTTAATCAAATTATTGTTGGAAAGTACTTCTTAAAGGACAACATGGCCATTAGAGGAAGATTTGGAATTAATACGCTTGTAACTTCTACTAATACTTTTGGCGGCGATCCTTTAACTCCTAATGTTCCAGAACCTGAAAATATTTTGCTTCAAACTTCTAAAGAAGGAAATGCTAACTATTTTTTAGCAGGTGGTCTTGAATGGAGAAGAGGTCACAACAGATTACAAGGTTATTATGGAGGTGAGCTATTGGTAGGATTAAATTCTGGTTCTATCAAGAACACATACGAAATTGAGTACAATCAAGCAGCTCAAGATGCTGGATATATTGCGCCAGGCACATCAAGAGTATTGTCTCAAAAAGATGGTATGGCTATCACTGTAGGTCTTAGAGGCTTTGCAGGTGTTGAGTACTTTGTATTGCCAAAAATTTCTATCGGTGCTGAGTTTGGTTGGGGATTAGGTTTTGTAACTGCTCCTAGAGGAAAAGTTGAAACAGAATTCTGGGGAATTGAGCCAGGAACTTCTGCAACCTCTCCAAGCGCTTACATCAGAGAAACTGAAGGAAATGAATCTTCAACAAACTTTGGATTAGCAGTTGACAACGGAGTATCTAATGTATTAGGTGGCACTGCTGCTGTAACAATGCATTTTCATTTCTAATTTGAATTTATAATTTTACTCTTACAAAGCGTACTACTGTACCTTACGGTAAGAAGAAATTTTAGAATAATATTCAGAACTAGCCCACAACCAGTCCTACCCGCAAGTAGATCGGTTGTGGGTTTTTTCTGCTTGTGCTTTTATGACTCTGTTGTGCTAACTTCGTGGTGGAGTGTTTCAAATGCCTTTAGAAAATCATTTACGCATACTCTTTTATAGAACACATGTTTTCAGATCCTAATAAGCTAAAGGTCTATAGACCAAATGATGTCCTCGACTTTGGGAAGTTCACTGGAAAAACAGTAGAGACAATTGTGAGGGAGGACGTAAACTATTTGATATCGCTATTGACTCAGGATACTGATTTTTTTATCAGTGAAGAAGATTTGAGTACTCTGAGTAGAATTAATCCATCACTTGTCTTGGATCAGATGTCTCAAAGTTATTATGAGAAAAAGCTCTCGATTATTAATCATAAAGAGTTTCGTTCCATATTCATGTCCGACCCCAATATGTGGGATAATTTGCAGGAAACTAACCGGAGTAGGATACAGCGAGAAAGATATCCTTCTGAACTTTCAAACTATGTTAGAATAGATTACAATGATCCATTAGAAATTGCAAAAGACATTCATACATGGAAGTTTATCAAATTAAGTGTGGATGAAGAAGCGATTCCGATGATAGAAGTTTATTGTTATTCGGTGCGGAAGCTGAGTTGTTTCTCTGGGGAGATTTATTCAGCAATGGGTTATGCGCAGTTAGATTTCCCAGTTCATTATTTTATGTTTTCATTAAATATGAATCATTACGACTTTGGCTATTTAGCAAGGACACTTATTCAGAATGGTCTTGCAGAATTGAAAAGTGACAAAGAACTGTAGTGTTCGAGGAAAACAGGACAAGTTGAATTAGATCTACAAAAGAGGTAGAATACGGAAGCGAGGGGTACAATTATTATGAGGTCACACAAAAACAAAAATCCATCAATTCGAAGAAATGAAGCCCTTTAGTAATGGATTAGAATATACCGGAACGACAGAGCGCTTCTAATATTAGGATGGATTGGAATTTGTTGAAATCACTCCCAACCGCATTCTAGCATACACCTGAATAGCTGGATTGGCGATAACGAATCTGCTGTCACCGAACATGACCAAGCCTCCTACAGGTAATTCAGAAGAAGGAGAGGAATGGACTTCATTATGACAAAGGTCTGAATTATCCATCAACACATATTTCATCAAGTGATCCATTTGTAACGTTGTATTAGTGGTATTCTCGAATACCATTTCAAATAATGACGTATAATGCCCCATATGTACACTTTGAATTATCAATGCAACATCATTCTTGGTGATGATTGATTTATTAGTTCTATAGGCAGCGAGCATTGCTGGTGCGCACAAAAAATGAATGAAGTAAGGAATATTTCCAGTGGCTAATTTTATCAATTCACACGCTTCAGGTTCGAAGCGTAAACTATAATTTGTATTGGTCTCTAAAAGTTTTATCAACTTATTTGCTTCATCATCCGCTAGGCGATTAATGTAGATAGATTGAACTTGAGGGAAGCGCTCTGCCAATTGATTTATTGGAAAATACTTCAAATTTGTGTTGAAGGTAAAAATCAATTTAATCTCTGCTTTTAAAAGACAATCCACTAATTCATGCAGTGCATTTGAGTCTTCAATACTATCAATACCATCTAGGCAAATGATGAATTCTTTGGGCTGAAATTGAGTTTTTAAAATCGATATGACTTCGGATAGCAAACTCAACATTTCCTTGAGGTTAGAGGGGGGCATTTTTTGCCCACTGCCACTTCTCATCAACATTGAAGAGAACTTTAAATTTAATTCCCTACGATGACTAGTGTCTTCGACCAGTAAAAGAAGTCCTTGATAATCTGCGCTGCCTCGAAGCAATCCATCGAAAATACTTTGAATTGAATGCAAGGCTTGTCCTGCATTGACCTCACACATTATTCCAAGTACTGGAGTGTGCCCAGAAATCAACTCTTTTGTAATAGTATAAGAGTCCCTTTTTACTTTTGCACCTATCTGATCTAGTAGCTTAAGGGCTAGATAAGTCTTACCTGACAAGCCATATCCCCCTACAGCTACCATTCCGTGCTCTTCAAAAGCAGAAAGGGCTTGAGCCAGTTCAATAGTTCGTCCTGCAAAGTACTTTTGAATGTCTTTGTCTTGACCGCCACTGCATGCTGTTTTAATAAGTTCTTCATTCATAATTCGAAGAGGGGAGTATGTATCCAAGGTCAAATGTATTGGATAATATCAATAGTTGGGACGCAGATCTTGTTTGACAGTTATTGTCAATAGCGCAACTACTAAACAAAACTTGAATAAAAAATTACAAGGTTGTAAAGAATTGTTTCTGGATATGCGCGGCATACATCTTTGTCGAAAATCCAATACAATGAATACAAAAAATGCCACTTTTTACCACTTGATTCTCGACAAGAGCGGATCAATGCAGACATGCTATCATGAAACTCTTTCAGGGTTGAATGAAAAGTTTCTTTCCATTAAAAACACGCAACTTCAGAATCCGGAGATTCCAATTTATGTTTCGCTTACATTGTTTTCGGATGACACGCAGTCAATATTTGAGTACTTGCCTGCTACTGAGTTACCGGTCATTAATCCTAATGACTATGCACTCGATGGTATGACTGCTCTGTGCGATGCTATGGGTAAGGTGATTACCAAAATGAAATTCCAATGGTCTGATGTGATGAAGAAAGAAGATGCGGATGCAGTCATTGTGGTTTTCACAGATGGCCATGAAAATGCATCCCGTCATTATCGTGTTGAGGAGATAGGTAAATTGGTTTCAGAGCTACAGAAATCCGGGAAGTGGGAGTTTACCTTTTATGGAGCTGACATCGATGCATGGCATACAGCGAGCCAGATGAACTTCCAGCAAAGTAATGTTTTTAGTAGTAAAAAGAAAGAGGTAAACAATACAATGCTTAATATGGCCGAGCATTTAGATCATTACATTCGGGAAAAGAAGAGCTTTTTAAAGAAATAAAAATATTCAAACATGCGCGTACACGTTTTGAAATCCGAAGAAGTAAGTACAGAGAGATATCATGCTTTAATGCATCTGCTCAATTCCACAGGAGGATCAGTGAAGTATATTCCTTCGGAGTATATTCCTTCATTTGAGGATGATGAGTTTGATACGTGGTATGATTTGAAGGGTCGAGCTCAGATAAATGTCGAATTTCCGGACATTCAATTGGAGCATAGCATTTCGTATTCTATGCCATCTAAGATGTCGAAAGATTGCAAAAAAGGCTATTCTATGCCTGAGCAGCTCGACGTTTATTCATGGAAAACACTTTTTTCCAAGTGCGAGCAGTACCGAAGGGATGGGGATATAGGCGATGACGAATTTGTGGTTTTGGTAACCGATAAGGGGAACGAAAACAATTGGTTTACTGGTCCCGACCTGACTGGAAAGCGCAACTTTTTTGTTCAGAGCAGCGGCTGGGGCTTTTTCATTGATGGTGAGTCGAAGTATCCCGTTGCCTATCATATTGCAAGCGGTGTATTGCGTTACTCGATGGTGAACAATTTGAATGAGATGAGCAAAATCATGCATCAAAAGCCGAGGGGATGCATGAATGATTTCTGTCTGGAGAAAACGGACGTTACCCTAAAATTGAGGACAGGAGATATTTGTCCCGATTGCCTAAAATTAATGACAGAGAGAAAAGTGAATCCAGCAATCATGTCACAAATATTTCAGTTGATGGAGTCCATCCGCACTCAAATACTCTATAGAGAGCGATTTGAGGTAACTAAGGAGGTGAGTAGACTGCAAATTGTTGGACCAAAGAAGCGGATCTATTTCGTCGATTTTGCCAATGCCGAGCTCAGGCTCACCCCATTAGAAAAGACCGTTTATTTCTTTTTCTTGAATCATCTGGAAGGAGTTGCTTTTACCTCGGTGCAGGACCATTATCAAGAAATTCGGGATATCTATGAGCGATTAGCACCTACAAAAACAAAAGAAGAAATAGAGCAGAGCGCCCGTGCGTTATGCGATCCCTTGGGCGCATCGTTATCGGAGAAAATAAGTAAAATTCGGTCCAAGGTTATCCAGTTGGTCGGCCACAAGATGGCAGAATACTATATAATCTCAGGAGAAAACAGCGGCCCTCGAAAGATAGGTTTAGACCGATCCCAGGTAGCAGGCGAGTCGAACTAATCCGCCCAACATTCATTCCTTCAAAACATCCACTAAATCCCTTTTTTTCAACGTACGCGGGCGTTTGACATAATTTGACAGAGGGATTGGGTATTTTTGAATTCATCCAATACGTTTGATTAATTCATTATTTTTTAATGAATTTGATTGGAAATAATTGAAACTAAATATAACTTGCCTATGATTTTCTGATGAACTTGCTTTAAGAGTAAAGAGATTTAACATCATATAAGCTTCGCTTAAACTCACATGGAAAATGAAACTAAAATGAACAATAATATTATCGAAAACCAAACCTACGCTTCTGAATTTTCGTTTTTTCCCAGCGCCCGAAAAAACCACTTGAATACTATAAATAAAATGTAAATGAAACTGATTCAAGACAACCCATATAGAATTGCGGGCATTCTTGCTAACTCTTCTGAAAAAGAACTTCAAAAGCAGAAAAGTAAAATTACCAAGTACGCAAGTATTGGTAAACAAGTTGAGTCCGAACTCGATTTTCCTTTTTTTGGAAATGTTGACCGTTCAGAAAGCTCTATCACAAAAGCTTTTTCAGGAATAGAGCAAAACCAAGATAAAGTAAGTCATTCTTTGTTTTGGTTTCTTAAAGCCAACACATTTGATGAAACTGCAATTAACTACCTAATAAATGGAGACAAAGAAAAAGCAGTCGAGATTTGGGATAAAGTCACCTATGGTAAAGAAGTAACGTCAAAAAATTATTCTTGCTTCAATAATATAGGCACGCTCAAATTACTTGGAGAATCCAAACAAGAACTACAAGAAGGAATCGAAGCAAAAATCAAACTGATTGAATCACCAAGTTTTGAAGACTTTGTCCATACAGTAGCAGACCAAACATATACAATTGAAAATCAAAAGCAAATTGAAA
>JAIXWP010000076.1 GCA_027491215.1 Flavobacteriales bacterium
AAAGGTGTTCATCCGCGCAAGCCATTTACACTCAAGGCTGTTTCTGACACAACACTTATTTTGAAGTCATATCGTCTTTACACTGTTTCGGTAGTGAAGGCAGGTTATATGTATTACGCACACAAGTTTTGGCCAGAGGAAAAAGAGGCACACGAAGAGTGGGTTGTTCTTAGCCCTTTGAAAGTAGGCTTGAAGACAAGTATTGAGGATATTACTTTCCTCGGAGACCAAACAGAAATTTATCATAAATCAGTTCCAGCTCTAGAAGAATTGTTAGATTTTTTGACACAGAATCCTAACGTAAAAATTAGAATCATAGGACATGCGAATGGTCCTGATTCAGAAAAGAGAGGTCCAGCATTCTACAAGAAAGCTTCAGAAAAGAGAGCAGAGTCAGTAAGAGATTATTTGATTGCTCATAAAATTGATCCAGCACGTTTGGTTACTAAGGGTGCAGGAAACGCTGAAATGCTTTATCCAAGTCCAAAGACGGATTGGGAAACTCAAGCGAATAGAAGAATTGAGATTGAAGTGGTAGGGCTCTAGTTCCTTTTGTCACGTCATTCAACCATTAAAAATATCAACGTTAAAAGAAGCGCAGCATCACCTATGTTTGTTTAGCTAAAACACATAGGTCATGAGGTGCTTCTTTTTTTGTTGCCTAGTTTTCATAGCTTCTTATTCTTCGGCTCAAGAGACGTGGACATTGGATAGTTGTGTCAATTATGCGTTGGAGAAAAATATTTCTATTCAACAAGCAAAACTCAATGTTGACTTAGCGAATGTTACCGAGCTTCAAGCGATTGGAGGAATGCTTCCAACATTGAATGCACAAGGAAGTCATGGTTATAATTGGGGGCAAACCATTGACCCATTCACCAACTCGTTCGCCACACAGCGAATTCAATCGAATAGTTTCGGAATCGCAACCTCACTCAATTTGTTTAGTGGATTTCAGCAATGGAATACGCTTAAACAAGCAGAGATTAATAAAGAAGTGAATAGATGGAATCTTGAAAAAATGCGAAATGATATCGCATTAAATGTTGCCACGGCCTATTTAAATGTTGTTATAAATCAAGAGGTAGAGATCATAGCACAACTCAATCTTTCAAATTCTCAGGTACAGTTTGAACGTATTGCAAAATTGGTGAATGCTGGCCAGCTAGCTGAAGGCAATTTGAATGAGATACTTGCACAAGTCGCAACGGATGAATCTAATCTTACTACTGCTACTAATAATGTTTATTTGGCAAAATTGAGTTTGATTCAATTACTTCAAATAAGCAGTAAGTCAGTGGACGAGTTTGAAGTGGTAGTTCCAAATCTGGACGATTTAGAATCGTTGAAAATGATTGACAACGTAAGTGTGCTAGTGACAAATGCACTCAATAATTTTCCAGAAATAAAGAGCGCTGAGGCAGCATTAGTGGCCGCAGAGTATGGAACGAAAATCGCGAATGGTAGTGCTTCACCTCGACTTAGTGTTAGCTATTCATATGGTACAGGTTATTCTGGAGCGGCTCGTGTTATTACAGGTTCGCCTGACACACTTGCTTATCCTATTGGTCAAGTATTTGGGTCTAACCAATTAGTGTTTTCGTTTGCTCAACCTGTCTACACGGAAGATGATTACTCTACAAAAGCATTCAGTGATCAGTTGAAGGATAACGTAAATCAGTCGTTGTTTTTCAATCTCACTATTCCATTATTCAACGGATTTAGTTCACGTGCTCAGATCAAGCGTGCACAGATTTCTACATTAAATGCGAAGTATCAACTTGAGCAATCGAAGCTTACGTTGACCCAGAGTGTAGAGCGTTCTTATGCTGATGCTCGCGCGGCATTTGCGAATTACAATGCAGCAAAAGTGAGTTTGGATGCAAATGAAAAAGCGATGGCTTGGGCGCAATCGCGCTTTGAGCAAGGCACTACTAATAGCGCCGAATACAACGATGCACGCACACGATTAGACAACGCAAGAGCAACATTGCTCCGAAATAAATATGACTATTTATTTAAAGTAAAAATTCTTGACTTCTACATGGGTCAACCAATCAATTTGAAGTAATGAGCAAGACTTGGAAAATTATTATTGGCATTGTTTCGGGAGTGGTCATTCTCGGAGCAATCATTTCTGTTTTCAGTGGAAGCGACAAAGCTGTAACTGTTTCAGTGGACAAAGTGATGAAGCGCAGCCTCGTCGAAACCGTATCTGCAAGTGGTAAGCTACAACCAGAAACTGAGGTGAAGATCCAGTCAGAAGTGAGTGGACAGATTATCGAGTTGCCAGTGAAAGAAGGGGATATTGTAAAGAAAGGGCAACTACTTGTAAGAATTAATCCTGATTTATATACCGCTGCCGTAAACAGATCTGAGGCTGCCTTAAGCAGCGCTAAGTCAAGTTTAGCAACGGCTAAAGCTCGCTTGGCTCAGTCAGAGGCACAATTCAAAGCGCAAGAGTTGAATTATGAAAGACAGAAAAAATTGTTTGCAGACAAGGCCATTTCAAAAGCAGATATGGATAATGCAACGAGTCAATTTGAAACATCAAAGGCAGAAGTAGTAGCAGCAAGAGAAAGTATCAATGGTGCGCAGTTTAGCATTGAAAGCGCAGAGGCTAGTCGTAATGAAGCGACAGATAATTTAAAGCGCACAACCATATTCGCACCGATGGATGGCACTGTCACCGCATTGACAAAGGAAATTGGTGAGACCGTGCTTGGAAATAATATGATGAGTGGAGATGTCATCATGAAGGTGTCATCTCTGAATACTATGGAAGTAAATGTGGAGGTGAATGAGAGTGATATTGTTCGTGTGAATGTTGGAGATACAGCAGTGGTGGAAGTGGACTCGTATCGTGATGTTAAGTTCAAGGGTATCGTCACAGAGATTGGAAACACAGCTTTGAATGCACTAGCAGCAACTGCAATGTCGACAAGTGACGTTACCAATTTTAGCGTGAAGGTTCGCGTACTGCAAGAGTCTTACGCATATTTGAGCGAGGGTCAGCCTGCGGGTTTTGCGCCATTCAAGCCAGGTATGAGTGCAACAGTTGAAATTGAAACAGAGCGTGTGCAAGATGTTCTTTCTATTCCTATCAAAGCAGTAACATCTAGAGAAGATACTTCTTCTGTAGAAAAGGATGATGAAGAGAGCATTGTCATGAGCACAGAGCCATTCATTGTTGTTTTTGTAAAAAATGGTGCGTCTGAAGCTGAGTTGAGAGTTGTTGAAACAGGAATTCAAAATGACGAGTTTATTCATATCAAGAAAGGTTTGAATGAAAATGATGAAGTGATTACAGGGCCTTATGATATTGTTTCAAAAGAATTGAAGAATAAGGATAAAGTGAAGACGGATGATTTTAAGAAAGTAGAAGCAGAGAAATGATTTTGATGATAGAAACCACGGCACTTAATTGCAGCGTGGCGCTTTGCGATAATGGGAATACAATAGACTGTTTGGAGGTTCGCGACGATAAGTTTGCCCATGCAGAAAAGTTGCATCCATTTATTGAGGAGCTATTAGCGAAAAATAAATTATCAGCTAATAGCTTGAAAGCAGTAGCTGTGAGTATGGGGCCGGGTTCATATACCGGTTTGCGAATCGGAGTCTCAGCAGCGAAGGGGTTTGCATTTGCATTAGGCATCCCGATGATTGCCGTAAGCACCTTGCAAATGATGACTGATTTTGTTAAGGAATCACATCAAGCAAATGTTTTCTTACCAATGATTGATGCAAGACGAATGGAGGTATATACCCAGCGTTTTGATGAGATTGGGCTTGCTACAAATGCTATCGAGGCTCGAATTATTGAACCGGATTTTTTTCAAGAAAAGGAAAATAAAATTTTGGTTTTTGGGGATGGGGCAGACAAGTGTCTTGAAATGATGCCCTCGAATTATTCAATAGTCTCCGGAATTTATCCGTCTGCAGTTATGATGGCTAAGCTATCTCAAAAGGCTTTTTCGGATGGTGATTTTGTTGATGCGGCTTACTTTGAGCCGTTTTATTTAAAAGATTTTGTGGCCGGAGCGCCAAGCACCAAGAATAAGTTGGCTTGATAGTTCGTTATCTTTGTGTCAATCATTGATTCATGAAGAAGTTTATTCTATTTATCGTTGTGGTGCTTGTAGTAGTTGGTTGTAGAGACCGTCAGAGTCAAATACCCGTTGTTTCGGTGAATTTTTCTATCAACATCAACGAGCCACAGTTTTTTGATTTGTCTGTTCCTACTGGGTACGTTTATGTCATTGGTGGATCTCAAGGAATCATTGTTTATCGCATCAATGAAACCGATTTTATTGCTTTGGAGCGTCATAGTCCTGTGAACCCAGAGAATGACTGCCAGGTAATAGTTGCAGAGGACGGAGTTATCATCGAAGATCCTTGTTCTAATGCTCGTTGGTTGATTAATGATGGAAGTGTGGTAGACGGTGACAATTCATTTGCGCTTCGCACTTATGAAACGAGCTTCAATAATCCTATTCTGTACATCTTTAACTAATGCTGCATCTGGGTAGCAATCTCTTCATCGCATTTTCGTATTACGTTTTCTCAAGTTTATAGATGGTGGAACGAAGTGCTATTTTTTGAGCACAAGTGCAACCTTTTACGGCTTGTCTCGTTTCATTAAAGCCTTTTACCATGAAGATGAAGAACCTATACATCCTGTTTATTTCTTTTGTTATTGGAGCTTTTGCATGCACAGATACTACGAAATTAGATAATGAGCTAGAAGCAAGATCTTCGGCTATTGACTCTCTTTTTATAGTAGAAAAAGGTCCATTTCAATTTGCAATTCGCTTACCGAAAGATTTATTGAGAGATAACTTGCCAATGCTCATTTATAAAGAGAGTACTGGGAAATTAATGGTTTCAATTGGTGATGGATTTTTATTCGAGATTTCTCAAGAAATCAGGGATATTTCTGAACTTAAAAAAGCAATGGAGACTGACGCCGTTTTGAAGTCAACTTTCACAGAGCAAAGTGAAGATGAATTGCTGTATCAAGTTTTTTTAATGGATGGCAGTCCTGTTTCTTGGCATTACCAATGTATGATTAGAAGCACTGAGATGCCATACTTTGCAACCACGGATCAGGCCAAGGTTTTCAATTTGGATCAGGTTAAGAAAATGAGACAGGCGATAGCTTCTATTAAGCCTCTTTAGGTTTGTCTTGACAAAGTTCAATCAGTACACCATTGGAGTCTTTTGGGTGGAGAAAAGCAATGATTTTTCCATCAGCACCGTCTTTCGGTTTTTCATGGATCATCTTATATCCGAGTCCTATCAAACGGTCTATTTCAGTTTGTATATCTGATACATCAAATGCGATGTGATGAATTCCTTCTTTATTTTTTTCTAAAAATTTTGCGATAGCACTATTTTCATTCGTCGCTTGAAGCAATTCAATTTTGTTCGGACCAGCCTGAAAAAAGGAAGTAATTACCCCCTCACTTTCTACAGCCTCTGATTTGTAAGGAGCTACACCGAGTACATCAGTGAAGATTTTGTTTGAAGCCTCTATGTCTTTTACGGCAATACCTATGTGTTCGATTTTATTCATTATCGATTGTATTTCTTCATTTCTTTTCCCCATAGCGAAGGCTTGGTTCCAGACGTGTCCTTACCAACACATTTGCGGCCTTCTGTGCGGTCAAGGAACATAACGCGAATAGAGAAAATGAATGGTCTGTATTCGCTGCTAAAATAATTGAGAGTCGATCCTCCGTCTAAATTTGGAAATAGATTCAGTATAGGAGTTTCTACCATTGGCATGATATATAAACCTGGATCTACCTTCCAACCAAAGCCAAGTTTGTAATGCAATTGAAAGAGCATTGGCTCTTCAAATTGCTGTGGTATTGCGCCATAGAATCCATCGCTGGATCTATTAGAAAGAAAAGTGTAGTCGAAGTTAAGTCCGAGTGAGTTATGAAGCCAGCCATTATCCATGATTTGAAGAATGTTGGAAGCATTGATAAATGCGCCCGCTGATGTTTCACTAAACTTTGCTTGATTCGTTGTTTCTATGAGTTGAGTGCCATCTGAAACGAGGCCGGCATATTTCTCTTTTCCACGAAGCATTTTAATATGAACCCCATAATCAAAATGCTTTATAAGAATTAAGTCGTTTACAAACTTATGTCTTCCGCCTTCTAGGTAAATTCCTATTCGTGAGTTTGGGTCGAAACGACCACTGTAGATTGTATCGTTTCTGAATTCTCCCTCACCGTAAAGTGTCTCGAATCGGTTGCCTGTGACACCCGGCATAATAGTCACTCCTGGTGCGAAGTACCAGCCCCGGTTTTGGAACTCATTTTCTCCGTAAAGCTTAGGCTTTTGGCGACCTCTCTGACCAACTGCAGTGGTTGCGGCAAGGGCGATCAATAAGAAGCATAGAAACTTTTTCATGTCATGCAAATTGCGAGATTTTTGAATGATTCTCAATCTCTTAATTACAAGTTGATAACAACAGTTTCTTAGTTTTCTTGCACGAGCTTTAAAATATGTTGCTCGATCTCGTCACTTTCCCAGACGGTATCAATATCAGGACGGTCCATAACTTTTTTCATGATCTCATCTTGGCGAATACCATTCTTTAAAGCTTGATCATATGGGATGTGAGAAAAAGTCACTTGAGAATAAAGAGGTGTCCAAAGTGTGGGATGCTTTGAAGAGAATTTTGCTTCAATTTTTTTCTGAAGTAAAAATTGCTTGTCTGCTGTTTTATCACGCATCTCTATATAATTTCTCAAAGCAAGTTCAAGAATCGCGTCGCCTGCAGGTTTGCGAAGTCTTGTAAACTCAGAGAATATTTTTTCCCAATCATCTCCGATATTTTCAATTAATTCATTGAGTACGGAGCAGTCTTCAAAACCGCAGTTCATACCTTGTCCATAGAACGGCACAATTGCATGAGCTGCATCTCCCATCAAACATATTTTATCTTCTACATTCCAAGGATTGCATTTGGTCATCACCAAACTTGATGTTGGATTGGTGAAGAAATCTTGCAGCATTTCAGGCATTAGCGCTGCAGCGTCTGCGAAATGAGAATGAAAGAATTCGGTGACTTGCTCTTCTGTTTTTAAATTTTCGAAAGAATGTTTTCCTTCGAATGCAAGGAAGAGTGTGCAAGTAAATGATTTGTCTGGATTCGGAAGTGCAATCATCATAAACTCGCCGCGCGGCCATATGTGTAGGGCGAGAGGGTCGAGTTGATAGGAGCCATCTGCAGCCGGCGGAATTTCTAATTCCTTATAACCATGAGATAGATATTCTTGTGAATAATCAAATCGATCCATTCTTTGCATTCGCGCGCGCACAGCAGAGAATGCGCCGTCTGTTCCAAAAATTCTATCAAAGGACATCTCTACTTTTTCACCTGTATCTGCACGTTCAAATTTGAGAGTATTGGTTTTGATGTCGAGGTCCTTGCATTGGTGTTCGAAATACAATGTTACATTTTCGAACTCATCCGCGCACTTGAGTAATGTTTGGTTGAGTAGTCCGCGAGATACCGAGTAGATGGCTTGATTTTCCTTGCCGTAGGGTTGGTATGTCAGTTCGCCCGATACAGAATGCATGAGTCTGCCGCTCATCGGGAGGGCTACTTTATGAATTTCATTTTCGATGCCAGCACCCGTGAGACCTTTCCAGCCTCGATCACTCAATGCGAGGTTGATTGATTTTCCCTGAATAATTTTTACCTTACGAATATCATTCCTTCTATCAAATACATGAACATTGTGTCCCTTCTTTGCTAGATAAACAGCCCAAAGGCTTCCAACTAGACCTGCGCCTACGATGGCGATATTCTGCTTTTTCATGATAAAGATTTTTCTATTAACCTACTTTCTGCAATGCTTGTTCAAGGTCGTAGATGAGATCTTCCAGATCTTCTACTCCAACGCTTAATCGCAGAAGGCTATCTACAAGACCTGTCTTTAATCTTTCCTCGCGTGGGATAGAAGCATGGGTCATCGATGCGGGGTGTCCAACAAGCGATTCAACGCCGCCTAGAGATTCAGCTAGCGAGAAAATTTCGAGGCTTTGTGCAAGTTTAGAAGCATCATCAAAAGAGTCAGACTTCAAAGTGAATGATATCATTCCACCGAAATCTTTCATTTGTTTTTTAGCCACTTCATGATTCGGATGGCTTGGCAAACCTGGCCAGTAGACCTTATCTACTTTGGGATGTGCGCTTAGGAAATGAGCTACGGCAGCGCCATTTTTACAGTGGGCATCCATTCTCAGGTGCAAAGTTTTCAATCCTCGCAATACCAAAAAGCTATCCATCGGGCCAGGAGTCGCGCCACACGAGTTGGCAATAAAAGCGAGTTGTTCATAGAGCGCATCGTTGTTAGTCATCAATGCTCCCATCACCACGTCGCTGTGACCACCGAGATATTTGGTCGCTGAGTGCATTACGATATCAGCCCCCATGTCTAGTGGGTTTTGTAAATATGGTGATGCGAAGGTGTTGTCTACCATTGTAATCAACGAATGCTTTTTGCCAATGGCAACAAGCTTTTCGATATCGATGATTTTCATCATTGGATTGGTTGGTGTTTCCAACCAAAGCATTTTTGTTTTGCTATTTACAGTCTTTTCTACGAGTTCTAAATCATGCATATCGATGAAATGGAAAACGATACCGTAGTGTGCAAAGACCTTGGTGAACATGCGGTAAGTGCCGCCATAAAGGTCATCTGTAGCAATTACCTCATCGCCGGGGCGAAGGATTTTTACAATTGCGTCTGCAGCACCCATTCCGCTTGAGAAACAGAGTCC
>JAIXWP010000141.1 GCA_027491215.1 Flavobacteriales bacterium
GATGGCCCTCATCCATAAGGGAGCGTGCATTCAATCCGTCGGAAACAATTATCTGCACTTGGGGTACATTCTTCTTAAATGACTTACGTAGATCATTAATAATAGAAAGACTTTCATCAGAAATTCGCTCACCACTCATTGGATGATACACGTAATCTACCCTATTCTCAGAAAAAGAAGAAACGACAATGGCATTTGATATTGAGTTAAGGTATTGCGGTTCCCACTCTGTCCAGAGACAGTACTTGGCATCTTTGTATAGTTCACGAATTTCCCGATCGAGGGCTTGGGGTAAATCCCAAATTTTTTCACCATAACCCTCGGCAATAGGAACACCTCGTTTTCGAACTCGAGCAATAGCCTCTGCTCCTTCTTGCAAAATCAACTCATCGCTCCGTTCATCACCTTTAGCGCGGCGATAACGCAAATAAACCTGAGTTGGTTGACCAAATATATCGGTAGGTTCATTGTCTTTACCTATAACTCCTAGCCGTTTAAAAAATGCCCACATGGCATCATTTACTTTATATCCAAACTGCTCACGCACCCTAACGTGGTCCGCGAATGATGTAGTCAAGTAGCTGAGCATAGGATCGTTTTTCGTAGGCAAGGCCATGAAATATCCCGGATTTGCTGGCATTATCTGATCTATGCACCAATCCAAATCATCCATGGTCACATCCATATGGAGCGTAGTACAAATATCCAAACCAATGGTAAGGCCATGCAACTTACCCATCACGAGATCTTCCAAACAACAACGTACAAGCTGTTCCTTGGTTCTAAAAACTTCGGGTCCAATGAACCCTGCCACGTCATTGAGAAAAACCCATGGCTCAATTTCGTTTTTGTTGTTCAAGTAAAGACGTTGCTTCAGAGCACGCATTAATCCATACTTGCGCGATTCGTGCATCACCATATCGAATCCTTCACCATGCCCATTCGTTGCGTCAGCTCCTTGACCGGTCTCCGCATAAAGTCCAAACTGTTGGCCTTGTCTCGCATCCACATGAGCTTGCATTTTTTCTATACTTACATCAAAGGTCTTATTGGCCTCTACTGTTCCCGCTAAACTCTGAAACCACACACCAGTAGTTCCCGGTTGCGAGAGCTCAACCTGTGATTGAATGTCGATGTGCGATAACACACAATTGGGCATTGTTTTTTCCAATTGGAAAGTGACGAGCAAATCATACAAAGCAGCTTCTATACCTGCAACAACATTCGGATCGCTTGAAACTGGATTAGTGCCAAGCACTAAATCGCCTACACCATATGACCACGCATCAAACACTTGCCAAATGATATCCTCCGTATTATCAGTTGGCGAGTTGGGCTGGACCCTTGCACTCACATAGCCTTTCGCTCCAATATTGCTATTGGGTAGCACATTGAAAACCTTACTACTGATACCAACGAGCTCGTCGTTGGTCATTAGTTTTACAACCAAGGCTATGATGTCGCTCGACAGTGAAGGCATGATTTTTTTGATTGAATCTTCATTTGATTCAATTAAGAAATCTCTCAATTGACGAAAATTCATCTCCATTACCACGGAGTCAAAGCTGGTCGTTTGTTGAATTAGATTGTATTGCTCATCTTGGAAAATCGGCTGGTTATAGACATCGAGAAGTTTGGTGTTCGAAATGAGTTCTCGCGCCATTTTTCTGTCTGACTCATTAGCAGCTGCAATTCCTGCTATCAAGTCGCCGTCTTTAAACTCATTGGCTGACCCAATGATCTTTTTGTAAAGTGCTAAGTCAAATCGACCTTGAATTCGATGGATATAAGCAAAGACATCTTCACCGAGCTGACTTTGTTTTAGTTCTAGGTTTGGAATAGAAGAAAAAGAAGATAAAGCTCCAAAAGCCTTTGTTCGATCCAGTAACAAAGAAACACTCACCACACCCAATTGAAGAAGAAAATTTCTTCGAGAATTTCCGAAATACGTACTTTCTGGTTGAACATACCCTTGATTCGATCGACTACTTTTCACTGCCTTTTTCCCTTTATGCATAAGTCCATGAAGCTTTGTTTCAAAAATAGCAAATGTTCGCCGAGGACTCGGAAATACGTTGTAATCTGTGTGAATGTTGAATCACGAAAATCAATGCTATTCTGCTAATCGATCAGTTCCGCGAACACACGAAATACGACGAGATCTCGGCTCAGCCGAGACGCCGCTGCGAAATCCATTTCTCAATTCTCAATTCTTAATTCTCCACTCTTTACTCCGATTTCCCAATAAAGTACCATTGATAATTTCCGTTTGCATTTTCCACACCCCAGTAATCAAAGATGCCGCTGGCGCGGTCGCCGTTTTCATTGAGGGCTATGATGCCCGTTACACCTTCGTGGCCATTCGATGTATTGAAAAACTGCTGTTGCAAGGAAGAAGCGCTTGCTGGCAATCCGTTATTGCTTTCTATCATTCTAGCCATCACGTGAAAGATATCGTAAGATGCGAGCGTCAATGCGTCAGCTTGATAACCACTTCGCGAATACACGTTCGCCAACAAAGATGAATACTCCACATCAGCTCCCAAAGGCAAACTGAATCCGGGGCTGAAGAAGTGAGTATCCACAGTGAACTGAGAAGCCGCGGCATCAGCCAACAAATTCTGGTTCTTGAAAAAACCTACTCCACCATACCAGTTTACGCTCGACAATACAGCATCGGTAGATGCTTGGTTGAACAACAATATAGATTCATCGAAAGAGGTTGATAGAACACCTATCTGGTCTGTGGTCATGGTAGAAGTCAAACTCAAAATCCTGTTTTTGACATTGGCCAATACGGTAGAAAAATCGGTGGTGGTGCCGTCGAATACTCCTTCGGTGTAAACCTGACCACCCAAGCTGGCAAAGTGGCCAGTGATGCCAGCTTGCAGTCCCAGGCTACCCACGTCGCTGCGCGAAATGGCAATAATCGCTTGTTTGTCTTGGGTAATCATGGTATTGGCCATGGCCTGTCCCACAATTTGGTCGCCGGGAGCATATCTGAAAATCATATCATTCGGCACGGACAACGAACTTGCTGTGCTCGATGGACTCACTACTAAAATACCCAAGCTATCTGCCAAAGGTTTTATGGCCGTAATCTCCGCACTTGTTTGTGGACCTATTACCAATTTGCAACCACTTGCTGCAATAGATTGCATGGCTTGATACGCGAGTGTTGGATTGATTTGCGTATTGTACACTTCCAAGTCAAATTGAAAAGGGATTTTTCGATTCTCAAAATCACGATTCACCTCTTCCACCGCTATCTCCAGAGCTGCTTCTGAACTCAATCCCAAATACGCCAAGCTTCCAGACTCGGAATAAAGTGCGGCAATTTTAATTCGAGTTGCAGGCGTCACCGCCTCAGGATCCCTCTTGCATCCAACAACCGATAAGAAAACAAAAGCCACAACAATAGACCACAAAAGACGAGAGTTTTTCATAAGAGTAAATTATGGAGCAAATGTAATGGAACGAGATGTTGGGGTGAAATTTCACTGGACAGAAAACACATCCCCCAACACGTGCAAGCCTATCTTCGTTGTATGACCACGTCCAGGCCTGTGTTAAAGTGTGTAAAATTAATCCTCACGTTGTGAGGATTTTTTGTTTTATATCATTTCTGTTCAGTACTGTGCGGTCGCGCTTCAAGCGAACTTATTCTCCCCCAATGCGGAATGAAACTAAATTCTGAATACCAGAGCTCATTCATCCAATACTAATTTCATGATACTTCGATCTAGCTTTACTCTACATTTCATTTTTAGACTAACCGGGAATCC
>JAIXWP010000007.1 GCA_027491215.1 Flavobacteriales bacterium
GTAACACTCGCATCGACATTCATGACGATGGTATTGCTGGTTACACTTGAAACTAAAGAGCACTCAGCGTTGGTGGTCAACGTGCATTTGATGTTGTCATTATCGTTGAGGTTGCTATCCGTGTATGTGGCAGCGTTCGTTCCTACATTTATATTGTTCTTTTTCCATTGATAAACAGGAGCCGTTCCACCTTCGACGATTGAAGCAGTGAACGTGACGCTCGTACCAGAGCAAATAGATGCGCTCGTTGAAGTAATAGCAACGCTCGGCACACAAGCACTCGCGCAGAGTCCCACGTGATTACCGATGTATTGCCATGCATCGATGGGATAAACGATCCATTCTTGATCGATATCAAATGTTTGCAATGCCGCATTATATCCACGCGCGATTTCTGGTTTCCGAACGATCGTTCGGTCGACGGTATTACCGCCGTTCGATCCAGCCCATCCGGTGCCTGGGTCTTGTCCGATGACACCAATCATATCGATGATGTCGCCGTTTTTCGTCAACGTGATTGCATCATCGCCATTGAACTGCCAGCCGTAATCGATATCCGCTGCGAAATAAAATTCGAGGTCGCTCAGATTGTGCGATACCACATATACTTCGTTGGGAGGTAACGTACCAGAGAGCGGCAATGATTGAGATGGCTGCGTGCCGCCATTCGCATATACTTCGATGCGATAGTTGCTAAGATTTATCGGCGCACTCGATGGATTATAAATCTCAATGGATTTATTCCAAGACGAGCCTTCGACCACTTCAGAAATAAATAATTCGCTACACGGCGCGATATCCACTGCAGGAGGAGCGACATAAGGCACCATTTTAAATATTTGCACCAATCCATGCGTGCCTCCTACTCCATAGATTTCAGGAATACCATCACCGTCGAGGTCTCCTGATTCAACGAATTGAGAATCTTCTATCGTTTGCGCTAACGCTACACGACTAAAATCTTCCGTACCGTCGTTGATATAAATATCAATCGTACGATCCGTGAGCGAAGTGGATACCAGATCGATATCGCCATCGCCGTCATAATCGTCGCCATAGACATACGTTGCGCCATCCACTCCCGTAGCAACTGCCACTTCAGTGTAGATGGGATATGCTGCGCCATTGTTGCGATACATCACGATGCGATTATCAGTAGAGCTCGCAGAAAATAAATCCACGTCACCGTCATCATCCACATCGATAGCGAAGACAGAATTTGCACCCAACGAAGAATTATCGATGATACGATTCGTGAAAGCCAAGTCATTTCCATTATTCACAAACATGAGAATCTTATCGCTCGGAGTGCCTTGAGCAACCAGCACATCCATATCACCATCCTCATCATGGTCAAAAGTGCGTGTTTCAAAAGGATCGAAGTATTCACCGCTTACTAGGTGTTGTGTGAAAACTTCAGAGCCATTGTTTTCATACCAATACACCGCATTATTTCCAGTACTCGAAACAACGATGTCTTGATCACCATCCATATTGAAGTCGACAATTTCAAGACTGTATGGAGTGCTAATTCCGATGATCGGATTAACACCAAAATTTCCACCACCAAGGTTCTCAATCCATGTCACTGTGTTATTATCATTTTCAGTGAACACCACATCATCATCACCATCATTATCGAGGTCACCAGAGCGCATGTAAACACCGTCATCTGTAGTAATCCAGCTACCCAAATATTCTTGCATTCGAATAGGAGTGAATTCACCATTCTCTTCGTTGCGATACCAAATCAGGTTGAGGAAACCCACCGCCATCATATCGATGTCACCGTCATTATCGAAATCACCGTGGCATGCGCCGTTCGCGTTGCCGAGGTATTTATTGAGTGCAGTAGTAGTCCATGTAAGACCAACACCATTGCGTTGGAAGCGCACATCGAATTGACTCGCCGACATGATATCGATACGACCATCGCCGGTGAAATCTGCGAGTTCGACAAGAAATGCGCTATCCGTCCCATAGTCAACCACAGCCCCAGAGACCATAGTTTGAGTAGCAGACATAATCGTATAGACGATAGTTTCATTTGTAAAATCTGCAGTAGCTATATCGAGATTTCCATCAAGGTTAAAATCTGCTACATCGATGCAACGCACAGAGCTTGAAGTGGAATAAAATAGTTGTGTAAAAGTGGTACCGTTATTCTTGAACCAGCCGTATCCATCATCGCCAGCAAAGAGCAAATCCATATCACCATCCTGATCAAAATCGCGCGCACGAATGTCTCGTGGTGCATTGTATGTATCGAGTAGATTGCTTGTAAAAGATGTAGCATTATTATTATTTCGATACCATAAAATCTGATCCCCTTCGCGCGCCGCTGCCGCGATATCAAGGTCGCCATCTAGATCGAAGTCGGCAAGATCCACACGCAACGCACCATCGATCGCCGTAGCGATATCGATCGTTGTAAAAGATTGCGAACCATTATTTCGAAGCCAGAAAATTTTATCTCCAGTAAAAGCAGCACCCACAATATCGATATCACCATCGTTGTCCATGTCTCCCGCAGCAACGTGCACACAGCCAGTAATACCGGTAGCTATAGCATTTTGTGCAAATGTTTGACTACCGTTATTCCGGCTCCAATAAACCGCATTGTTAGCAAGCGAAGCAGTAACAATATCGAGGTAACCGTCTTGATCCAGATCGACCGTTACAATACCTTGAACTTCTTGTTGACTTTGAGAAATGACACGATTAACAAAAGCGCCGTTGCCGATATTTTCTTCCCAATATAAATTGCGAAGTCCGCCTCCGACGATATCCACATCCCCATCACCATCCATATCCCCTTGCGTCATGTAGAGCGTATTGGTAGAAAGGAAACTCCCTTGAAAGTTTTGGCTCCAACCAGCTATAGCAAGAAGGAACAATTGTATTAAAATAAAACCAGCTCTTTTCATATCAATTTTAATGTCAAAGCAAATATGACTTAGAATAATTGATAAGGTTGCAGCGATTGAATAAGTGCTGGGGTGGGGTGAAGATTTGATTCTCCATTCTCAATTCTCGATTCTCGATTCTCGAATTAATTGTGTGTTGGTTCCCGAGTACTCGCGAAGCGAGTGTATCGAGGGATCCAAGGATTGGCGCTACCCCCTTCGACAAGCTCAGGACGGCGCTTCGACTACACTACGCTAGCGCTACGTTTCGCTCAGGGAACGACGTGCTTCGCAATAAGAAAAAACTCGCTCCACGGACGGTACTACCCTTCGACTACACTACGCTAGCGCTACGTTTCGCTCAGGGAACGACGTGCTTCGCAATA
>JAIXWP010000129.1 GCA_027491215.1 Flavobacteriales bacterium
ATGCTAGTCAATCCTGCCATGTGCAGTTCTTCAAGAATAGGCTTCATTTGTATGGCAAAATTATTAGCCAGTTTTTTGTTTGTTTCAGCCAAAACTTTCCCATGTTTTCCTAGGATAGTGCCGCGCTTTCTTGTGGCCGCAAGAGCTTCTTTAATGCGAATTCGGATCAGATCGCTCTCATGCTCGGCAAAGGCAGCTAGCATGTGAAACATTAGTTTATTGGCCTGAGGGTTATCAAGGGCTATGAAGTTCGCCTTTGTTTCAATTAACGAGGAAATAAAAAATACATTCCTAGCAAGCCTATCAAGCTTTGCGATAATGAGCGTTGCCTTTTTCTTTTTGCACTCGCGCAAAGCTTCGGAAAGGGCAGGGCGGTTTTTTTGGCGCCCACTTTCAATCTCAGTAAACTCATTGATCGCTTCATACCCATGCTGGTCAAGGTATCGCATTACAGCTTCCCTCTGGGCTTCCAGCCCAAGGCCACTTTCCCCTTGAGAGCGCGTGGAAACTCGATAATACGGAATGGCAGGCTTCATTTGTCCACATGTAAACTGATATTTACTTGTGGTCAACCAATGAATTTTCAACGTATTTCCTTTACGTTTGTATTATATAGAATATATATGACTTGGAAAATTAAAAAGAAATTTGATGAATGGCTATCGAAGAATGAAGGGTTGTTCTTCTATAAAATTCTAAAGAAATGCGTTGATTTTATATATGATTACTCTGGAATTATTGCACCTATAGGAGGTGTCATTCTCAGCATTGTTGATATTTCCCAACTAAAGGATGCATGGCATGGATCGTTGTATGGTGGCGCTGTACTTTTCACGATAATTACCACTGTCCTATCTGTCGAAAAAACATTCGCGGTCAATAAGTTGATAGAAAAAAACGCTGATCAGGCAGATAAAATTCAAGATTACGAAAGCACCTTCGTTGACATACAGGCAGATATATATTCGTTGTTAGGACTGTTTCTAAAGGTTGCTTCTGACACGCTCGGATTTAATACCGAATGTCGAATCAGCTTATACAAGCATACGAACAAAGGCTTTTTCACTTTGGGTAGGCATTCAGGTAATCCAGAATGGTCAAATAACTCTAGACCTTATTACCCAATCGGAGAAGGCTTTATTGGAAAAGCATGGCGTGATGAAGAGTTTGATATTGAAAATTTACCAGACCCAAATCAAGATTTCGAGGCTTACTATGCTGCGATAAATACGATCCCAATTGACCGTGCAAGTGTGGAGGCGATGAAAATGCAATCAAGAAGTTATTGTGTTCGTCGAATAAATGGGTTTGATGGCAGGCCAAAGGCAATAATGGTGTTTGAATCCGTTAACCCAACTATCGACATTGCTGCTGTTGATAACTACCTTGAGACAAACAAAGATTATATCATCATGATGGTTGAAAATATTAAATTTACCCAGCCTAACTCAATCGCAGAAAATTCAGGATTCTAACCATGGCCAACCTCAGAGACGTTATAATTTATCTGCTTAGAACCTACCCTAATCCAGACGAGCTGTCTAAACCAAGGCTCGTTAAAATGGTATATTTAGCGGATTGGAAGTCATCCATTTCTTACTACAGGCAAATGACCGAAATCAATTGGTTCTTCAATCACTATGGGCCTTATGTTGAAGATGTAATAAATTTGATCAAATCTGACAAGGAGAATTTTAGCGTGGAAACGCGTTCAACCTTTTTTGGTGGGACAAGTCACAAAATTCGTTTAGCGTCTAAAAATCATACTCCCCAATTGACTGCTGAGGAAAAACAAGTTTTAGATTTTGTTATTCGGAAAACCTCAAGTCTTCCTTGGAATTCTTTTATTGAGCTTGTTTATTCTACCTATCCTATTGAGAATAGTGCGAAGTATACAAATCTTGATTTGGTTGGATTGGCCAAGAGCTATACTCAAGGCACTCCTCAACCATATTTCAGCTAAGTGCCTCAATATCCATTTTTTAAGTGAAGGAAAATATCCGCAATTTGTTTGAAAAGCGCGATAAATGGCAGTAGCATTTCCAATGAGTTGTCTTTGAATTTCTTAAAGGTGCTATCTTTTTTCTTTTCCCTAGAAAGATCATTATCATTTTCGCCTTTCATGTTTTCTTGTGCGGCTTTTAGTTTTTGCTTAAAGACTTCCTTGGGATCGGCGGTTGCGTCCTGTTTTACTTCGGAAAATTTCTGGGCTTGATCTAGCTCTTTTTCATTAGAGTCTTTCCCAAGGTTTGAATTCTCCGTCACCGCTTCACTACTGTAGGCAAAATCTTGAGCAAGGTTTGCTGTAGCTGACTCCTGAATATTATTAGAGTTTTCCGCGAACTTTTCGGCCTTCAAAACAAAAGAAGTATTATCCAATTCTTGGGGAATGCCCTTTTCTTTTAGCCGGTACTTAGGTTCTCGGTTTTTACCTTGGCTTTTGGATTTTAGTTCTTTCTCCTTCTGCTTTGAATTAGCTTTTAGACTTGATGCAACTCTAGACGCATCGGGTAGGGGATGCTTTTCAGCCTCTAGAAATACTTTCAACGCAATTTGATCTACCTTCTTTCCAAGTTCCTTTTCAAGGTTATAAACCTGACCAGACGTCTTGTCCACTAAACAAATTCCCACTTTACCAGTTGCTAAAGTCAAACCGTTCTTTTCAAGAGACTTTGCAAACTCATTTCGATCATTTGCACGCGAATAAAGCTTTTGAATAAGTTTTTTTCTTTCATCTGGCTTCAATTTACTGGCTGTTCTTGTCGCCTGATTGCGTTCCTTTTCGTTGTAAGCCGTTTTTGATTTATCGTTTGACAAGACGCGGTGTCCAAAATCCCTTTCCAGTTCTCTTGAAAGATTTTTGCACTTCACATTATAACGAAATATTTGCGCCTGAATTTGCTTGGTATCTGTATTGGTAGTTTGCCAAACAACATGGTAATGTTCACGATCCTGTTTGTG
>JAIXWP010000027.1 GCA_027491215.1 Flavobacteriales bacterium
AATCACATCCATTGCTCAAACTTTCGAGCACCAATGGTTTTTGTATCAGAATCAATCTTCTATTTCTAATCCAACAAGCAAAACAGCAATCACACGCGCTACCCCTGATAACGGTGTAGTATACGTGACTTTGGATGAATCGGTATTCGATGACGGATTGGGTCATTTCGGCACAATCACCATTAGCAAGGTTTCTGCAATCAATGACGGTGAATGGATAGTGGTTTTAAATTCTGAGGTGAAGGTTGAAAATGTGGAAGTAAATAGCGATGGAAGAATTTTTATCGCAGGATCTTATTACGATGATATCACATTTTCTTCTGGTGAAACGTTGCCCTACGTAGGTCAAGGTTTCCAATTGAGTAATATGTTTTTAATTTGTTTGGAGTCAAATGGAACATTAGCGTGGGCGAAAAACCTCAGTGCTAACCTCGACGGCATGAACGATTACATCAATACAGGATTGGCCATCGGTAACAATGGTCAAATTCACTATGCTTACACCACTTACGGCGATGCATATTTTGTGACGCTTGATGCAAACGGAGATGAAGTTAGCTCATTTGAAGCCGGCGGAATTCAGGTAATTGGTGGATTGAAATGTGATTCAGAAAATAATCTTTATGTGTCCGGCGGACTTTTTCAAGGCGATGTAATCTTCCCGTCATTCGCGGCTTCCGCACCATTTGATTATAATGCCTATGTGGCGAAAATAAACGCAGATGGAAGCGGTGGGTGGATTCGTTTTTATGAAGACATCACCAATCAATTTGTAAGTCTCGCACTCAATAGCAACGAGCAACCGGTGATCGCATACACCCTTTTTGTAAATATTATGGTGGACGATATCGAGGTAACTGTTCCCAATTTCGGAGAAGAGTTTGGATTGATTCAACTGGATCAGAATGGAGATGCGCTTTGGGCCACATCACTGGATGACGCTATATCTGGCGGAGGCATGTTAACCATGCTCCGCAACACCATCCGCACCGATGACAATGGAGGTGTATGGTTGGCAGGACAAGTCAGAGGTTACCTAGAATTCAACGGCGGACTTACTATTGATGCCGGTAACACAACGAACTACGAAGGAGCCATTGTAAGATTCGATGACCAAGGTGTTGCTACTACCGCAGCTTTCCTAACAGGTGGTGGATATGATAAAATCTGGTCGTTCGATCTGATCTCAACGTTAGAAATATATTATGCAACCTACTGCACCGAGGCATATAATCCTGTGCCTTTTGAAATGCCTGAGACGGAAGGGAATTATCGTCTGTTGGGAAAACTCATTTTACAAGATGTCTCTAGTATCAACGATGAAATTACGAGCACCTTTCTCGAGATTTATCCAAACCCCTCAAATGACAATGTTTATCTCACAAGCGACTGCGTGATCGCTCGAGCAGAGATATTCGATTTACAAGGCCGCAAAATGCTTGAGCAGACGTTCCCCCCGGCCCGCCAACAAACCATTTCCATAGAAACCCTTCCTGCTGGGGTTTATATGGTGAGGATCAATGGTGCGGTTTCGAGGGTGGTGAAAAGTTAGAGAGTTGGAGAGTTAGGGAGTTTTTCACGGAGTGGGACTGCCCCTCGACTTCACTTCGCTAGCGCTACATTCCGCTCGGGGAACGAGGGGCGATCGCATAATGGGAAAAAATCAAAAAATAAGCAGCGCAACGCGCTGCTTATTTTTTGATTTTTTCCCATCCCAAGCGGAGCAATTCGTTCCCTGAGCGCTGTCCTAAGCTTGTCGAAGGGCGCAGAGAGATTTTTTGCTTTGCAAAAAATCGAACGAAGTCGAAGGGCGGTCCTGAGCTTATCGAAGGGCGGTCCCAATCCGTGGAGCGAACCCCATTGAGAATCGAGAATCGAGAATTGAGAATTGAGAATTGAGAATCGAGAATCGAGAATCGTGAACTAAGATCCAATAACAAAAGCCTTCTTCCCAACTACCTTTCCTTCTTGCTTCAACTGCATCAGATATATTCCCTTTGCAAGCGCAGGTGATAATGTGATGCGGGTGGTCTCTTGAGTGAGAAGCTCACTTTGTACCACTTGGCCCATGCTGTTGATGATCTCTAATTGAGTGGCGTCAGATGAACTGCGGTTGATCTGGATGAAGTCGATGGCTGGATTTGGATATACGTCAAAGCTTTCTCCAGAAATCTCTTCTAAGCCTATGAAGTAAAACGGCTGACTCATGGTAGAACACCCGAATTCATTGGTGGTGTAAACGGTGTAGTAGCCTGTTTGATCCCCACCGAATGATTGTTCGGTTGCACCATCAATGACATTTCCGTCAAAGTACCATTGCCATTGTACGCCGTCTTGAATAAACATTGCATCTAAGAAATAGATCATATCACCAGGAACTGGATTCACATCCACGGTCCATTGACGGGTTGCTTCACATAGAGGATTCGATATTTCACAAGAAACCGAATAAGTGTTCGGTTCTGAACTCATTACGGTAAAGGTGTTTTCTTCGATATCTGTTTCAATGTTGTTAAGGCTCCATACGTAGTTTTCAATGTATTCGTCTGTAACAGCAAAGAACATGTCTTCTCCTAAACAGAACTCGTCATTGACAGCAGTAGAAGGGATGGTAGCACAATCGAATATGGTATGTAATGTTGTGTTGGTAATGATGGCGGGATTGTCATCAAAATAGATTTCCGCGGTATTCAAAATCTGATCACCATGCTGAAGCTCTGGTTTTGCTTTGATGCGATACGTCACAAAACCATGTGAAGCAGGCTCGTTCAATCCGCTGTCTGGAAGCATGATATTGTTGAATACAAATTGTACAAAACCATTTGGATCTACCAAGGTGCTGTACGAATGAGATGCTCCAGTTGGTTGGAAAGTAGCAAGGTCTAATTTTGAAATGTCGATGTGATCGTCAATGCGCACATCGAATGCAGGAGCGTTTCCTGTGTTTTGGAAACGAATGCGGTATTCGATTTCAGTATCTGCTAGAATGTAATGTGGCTCTGCATATCCCGCCGGTTCGGCTTGTTTATCATTCGGGTCATAAGCACAGGTTACAATGCCGTTGAATGACCAAGTGTTCTCATAGAAAGTGGTGGTACCATCACTCAACGTTAGTTGCCATGTGAATGGATATACGGTGCCAACAAATGTTGCACCCGGACCATTTACATGCAAGCCATAATTCAATCCTGCACCAATATTTTGATTATTGATGTTCCAAGTGATCACACCATTGCTTGCAGAAGCATATCCCACAGCACCCGAATAAACGTTCGGTACGAGTGATGGATCCATTGTTAGTGTAAGTGTTCCTGAAATGTTGGTGCTGCCAGTGTTACTGATCCAAACGCTAGGGTTGAATCCGTTGTTACATTGAATGATAGTGTTGCCATTGATGTATGTGCTCACTTGAGCAGTCGCTCCGCTCACTGGGACTAGCGCGATAGGTAAACCGCTGCATGTTGGAAGTGTTACGCTAATGATGTTTCCATTTTCTAAAGACCATACGTTGGATGGGTCTGTGAAAGTAAGGGTGTAAGTTCCGAGGGCTAGGCCTGGTAGTACAAACGAACCGCTGGCGTCAGGATAAATAGTAGTGTTTAATTCGTTCACTTGAAGCGAACCGAGGTTGCCAAGTAAAGGCTCCGCGATAGGCCAAAGGTCTCTAGTTCCGTTGCCATTCACATCATGAAACACTTGTCCAGTAAGGTCATTACCGTAGATACATGAACCGTCATCGCAGGTAGCATAAGACAGGTAATTGCAAGCAGAAGCATCCATACATCCGTTCCAACCACAAGAGCCATTATCGATTGCTGCATTTGGATCATAGTTACAAGAGGCAGTATTAGTGCAGCCACAGAATGTTGCCGTAGGCTCATTTGAAAGCACCGCTACAATTTCTACAGGAACAAACGATGTCCATGCAGCCATGGCATGAATGAAGTAGGTAGTGTTCGGTAGGATGGTGATCTCGTCTGCGAGGTCAAAGCACGTGGTGTTGTTTGCGCAATGCACTAACTCCATGGTAGCGCAATCGCCGGTTGCACTCGCGAAGACTTCGACCGCGCCGCCTTGAATGGTGCCGGGTGATGAATTATATCCTCCACTAAAACCAATCGCAAGATGCGAGTAGTCTTCAGAGTTTATTTGATACCAACCCGATTGATAGAAATTCAAATTAGGGGTACAAGTGGGAGTATTGAATTGAAGGCTGCAAAGGGTATCTTGTACGACAACTCCGTTTTGAAGCGACGTCGCATTTTCGCAAGTATTGTTGATTGTTTCAGAAAGATTAACCGTAAAAACTTGTTCATGCGCGCAGCCGTTGGCGTCGATGACCATGATAAAATAATTTCCCTCTTCACTGATGCAAGTTCCGTTGGGAGTAAGTGTCTGTCCATTGCTCAATTGAAAAGTGAATGGAGCTGTACCGCCTATAACACTAGGCGTTACGCAGACTTGATCCCCGCAAGAATTCGTATTAATGTTTAGTGTAAGAAATGGAGGGTTCGGGCATTGACCGTATGCAAATGCAGACAAGGCCAGGGTCACCAAAGAAAGTAGTAGTGATTTCATGGAAATGTGGTTAAGGTTCTGAAACTAAGACCGCTAATGTAGCGCAAAGGTTGCGTTATACCCTAACCTGTGATGCAGTTAAGACTTTTACCTAACCACCCAAGATTCATATGTTTGTTGTACACCAGGACTAACGGAGCCTTGAGAGCCTAGAACGGTTTCAACGGCTAATTGTCCAATAGAAAAGGAGACTGTTCCACCAGGACCAGTTCCTTCTCCACCAGAAGCAAGGGTTGAAGACTGAGCATTTAATAGAAGACCATTAAATGCCTTTATTAAAGTAGTGATGAAAATCCTCAACATATTTAAAATTTAAGTGCATACAAAAATCGTATTGTCAAGCGAGAATTTTATACTTACTAATGAGTATTCTTTTGATTTATAGGAAGGGCTATTTTTGAAAAAAAAAGAATATGAAGAATACTTGGAAAGCTTTTATCTTGTTGGAAGTTTATTTATTTGGAATTTTTGCTATGATTTCTTGTAGTAAAAATGAATCGGAAATCATCGATGATTCAACAACTCCTACACAAGAGTTTTCTTTTTATCAGTACACTCAGATTCCAGGCAGTGATCCAAATAATGGACTTGTTGCAAAGCAAGTATTAAACGAAACGGGAGATCAAATTTTCTTCTACGGATCATTTGATTCCGAAGGTCAGCCCCAAGCGCCTAAGTCAATGGTAGTTCAAAAGACTACAACTGATACGCTCATGAACATTTTCATAGATGAGATGATGCGTCCTACAATGATCTATTACTCGAATTCTGCAGGGGTTAAATTTCCTTTTTTAACCACATATGAATGGCTTTCCGATAATCAATTTATTTATCGTTCGTTTACATACGATTGGACAACTGAAACAGACAATCTAGATTTCGAAACATTGGTAACTCATAACAACGGGAATTACACAACAGAAGATATTTTCGTTAGATCTTCCCAGGCTGGACTTGACCTTCCGGCAATGTTTCAAGAAAACATGGCCTACAGAGGTGGTGGATTTGCTTGGCCTTCTCTTGGAAATGCTTTGGTAATTGGGCTCGGAGTTGCAGTAACCGTTGGAGTTGGTTGGTATGGAGTAGCAGCTTATGGCTTGTACACAGGTCTTTTGGCTTCTGGAATTATGGGCTCTGCCCTCTTCATCGATGATGCAGGTGCAGCTACCATTGATCCTCCGATTGAAAACACCAACTCTGATCTACCTCCGAATCCAAATGATGCGCCTAATCCTGATCCTATAAGCACTACGGAAGATCCTACAAATCTTTTAACGACTACTTCATCCACTGACTCAACTAGTACTACGGGAACAGTTGGAACAACTGGTGGCTCAAGTACTTCTGGGACAACGGGCACTACTGGTACCACAAGTACTTCTGGTACTACAGCTACTACCGATACGTTAAGTACTACTGGATTTACGTCGACCACAGGTACTACGGGTATATCTAGCACCACAGGAACTTCAGGCTCGTCTTCATCAACAAGCACAACTGGAACAACAGGCGATACACTTGGAGGAATGATTATAAACTCTACGAAAATGTCCAACCAATTGCGCAGAGAGTTGTACAATCAACGTAAGAAATAAGATATCTTAGCTCATATATTTTATTCAAGGGCCTGTATGAAAATACAGGCCCTTATGCTAAAAAATGAACAGGATCAAAGACTTATTTTCTCTGGATCTCAGAGCTCTTGCTCTAATGAGAATTGCTTTGGGGTTGATTTTGATTTTCGATTTATCGATTCGCCTATCTGATCTGACAGCATTTTACGGTGACTCAGGAGTTCTGCCGAGAGAGGCGGTTATTATGTTGTTGAACCAGAAAGATTTTCTATCTCTTCACTTTTTATCAGGCGAACCTTATGTCATTGCCGCATTATTTTTAATTGCTTTTTGGTGTGCTTTTCATGTACTTATTGGAAAGCAATCTAAAGTTTATGTTGCTCTTTCGTGGCTGCTATTGCTATCGATCCAAAATCGGAATACACTGATAGGTCAAGCAGGAGATGATGTGCTTAGACTCGCGCTTATGTGGGGAATGTTTTTACCACTTCAAGAGTATTATTCATTGGATAGTAGAAATAAGGAAAAATCAAGTAACATTAATTATTTCAGCTGGGCAACGGCTGGATTGACGATGCTCATTTTTTCACTTTATTTCTTTTCTGCTTGTATGAAAACTTCTCCAGAATGGACATCGGAATACACAGCAGTCTATTATGCGTTGGGGCTTGACCAAATCGCTCTTCCTGCTGGAAAGTGGCTATACAGCTATCCTACTGCGCTAAAAGTAATGACAGCGGTCATTTATTACATTGAGCTATTAGGGCCGTTCCTCCTTTTTATTTTTTGGAAAAAGAATTTCTTTCGACTTGTGTTTTTTACCCTATTTGTCTGTTTTCATTTAGGACTTTCAGCAACATTATTTATCGGCTTTTTTCCTGCCATTGTCATTGCTGTTTTAATTGGTTTCTTGCCGAGTGCCGCAATGGATGTGATCAACAGAAGATTAGAAAAAAAGCTATTTAAAAGAGCGGCTTTAAGTGTAAATGAACATACTGAATTTTCTAAGAATCAAAAGTGGAAAGGAGTAGTTAGCTCTTCTTTATTGGCATTGCTTTGTGTGCATCAGTTTGTGTGGAATTGCAAGAGCGTGGGGTGGGTTTCGCCGAGCTTAATACCTCTACAATCAGTAGCATGGAATCTTAGGCTAGATCAAAGCTGGGGGATGTTTGCGCCGGGTGTTTTTAAGGAAGACGGTTGGTTTGTATTTGAAGGGATAACAAAAGAACAGACAGTAATTGATATTTCGCGAGATGGCCAAAAAGTGAGATATGGTAAACCGAAACTTATTTCTGCAATGTTTAAAAATGATCGGTGGAGAAAGTACACGGAGAATTTATTGATGAAAAGAAATCATGAATTGCGATTTTATTATGCTGCCTATTTATACCGCAATTGGACGGAGCGCCATCCAGAAATGCCGATTGAAGGGCTACGGTTGGTTTATATGAAAGAATTGACTTTGCCAGACTATAGGTTTTCTGAACCGAAACGCGAAGTGTTATTAGAATGGTATCCTTAGTTTTATAGAGATCCATACGGCATGCTGATAAGAATCGAAGTGCCGGCTTCAGTTGTGGAGTCTATGGTAATCACTCCGTTTAGTTCCTTGATACGTCTTTGAGCGTTATAAAGACCAAATCCAAACTCTTCATTTGCATCGAAACCAATTCCGTCATCATTGAAGGATAGAACCAGTTCGTTTGGATAAGCATAGAACTCGATGACAATGTTTTTGGCCTTGCCGTGACGAATCGCATTTTGAATAAGTTCCAAGCTGACCAAATAAAAAGTGTATGCAAAGTCCAAAGGAACAATCTTGGGAAAATCATAGTCGTCAAAAGAAATATCACTTTGCTGATTCTGAACATTCATGATTTCAATTTGACTTTTCAGGGCAGAAACAAGTGCGCCATCTTCTAGAGCCTTTGGAAGAATAGTGTGCGATAAATTTCGAATATTCATCCCTAAGGACATAAGATTGTTATACGCATCAGAGTATTGATTCATTTCAATAAGATGAGCAGTATGCGCAATGTCAACACCTATTTTATCATGTAGAATATCCGCGATCATACGACGCTCTTTGATTCTCGCGCCTTCTATGCGATCGTTGGATTTTTTTTCCTCTAGAATTAATTGTCCTTGCAGCTCCTGACTGAGGCGGAATGCATCGATGTAGTCGCGAATAAGGATCCAACCAAACAAGAGCATTTCATAAAGAATGATGACGCTTATCCAATCCACGCTTAATTGCATATCAATGATCTGAAATGCGATCAATATCATATTAAGACCCCACAGGATGTGAGGAATAAATGAGGCTACAACATACCATGCATAATTATGCTTTTGCAAAATCGAGTGATAAACACCTATCGTCAGTAAGAGAATATTTACAAAGAAAAGTAGATACACAAAAAAGGACGGATAGACAATCCATTCTTCTATATCTAAAACAAGACAGAGAATTGAAAATATAGAGAGAATGAGCACAATCCATTGAAAGGACATGAGCACTTTATAGACGCGAGGTACAGTGATTTTAAACGAAAGAATTTCGGATAGAAATACGCCTAGAAATAGATACCAATAGCAACCTGAAAAGATTCGGAACTCACTGAAGTAGACGAAGTCATTGAATAAGGTGTACTTCAATACTCCCGTGTTGACAGCAACGTACACCAAACCAATGGAAGAGTAGCATAAGTAGTATAAATATTTCTTTTGTTTTGTCTGGATGAGTAAATAGATATTGAAGGTGATAAGGATGAGAGCAAATCCGAAGAACGAGAAAGCAAGAATGATGGATTGTGTAGTCCCTTGCTGTAATTCACTTTGTGGTTTAACAGAGATAGAGAAATCAATAAAAGACCATTGTTTTTTGACGGCTGCGATTAATCTAATGGGGCTGGAAGTAGCTAACGGCAGCGGAATGGCATATGATTTTAGATATGTGCTTTGATGATTTGTGCGATCACCGACCAAAGCAATAAGTTGAGAATTTTGATAAATGGAGATGCTGTCGAGATGTATGTTATTAAAGCACCAGTACTGATCGCGCGTAGAAGCATTAGCTGGTATAAAAATTTCACACCATACAGTAGCATTGTTGTTATAGCCAAAAGAAAGCTTTTCGTTGGCTTCTATAGAAATCCATTTAGTGGAATCTAAGGTGGATGGTGTTTCTTCTGAAAGAGAATCTACGAAATATCGAAACTCAATATCTTGAGAAAACACCGATGTAATGACACCGAAAAATAAGAAGCTACAACTTAATAGTACCTTCATAAATTAGTTTGAATAAATCTGTAGTGCTGTTGGTATTGAGCTTACGATGAATATTTCGTCTATGCGTATCGACTGTGGTTTTGCTAATTTTTAGATCATCAGCAATTTCTTTACTGAGCTTTCCTTCAATGATTAGTTTGACAATTTGAGTTTCTTGTTTCGAGAGAAGGCTTGCCTTTTTTTTAGCGGGTCTCAGCGGGTTTTGTAGGGGAAGATAATTATCCGGGTGACCTTGAATGGCAGCGATAAGCCCCTCAATATTTACTTCCTTTTTAAGGAAATAGTGCACACCGATTTTTTTTGCTTTGTGCAACATATACTCTTCGATGAAACCGCTGAGAATAATGATATTCGTTTGACGCAAGAACTCAATGGAGTTTTCTACTATTTGGAGACCATTGCTTCCTTTCAGGTTGATATCACAAATGAATGTATCGAATGAAAAGTTTTCTAGTAGTTGATAGCACTCGTTTGCATCATTGGCTACTAGGATTTCAGTGTGAGGAAAATGGTTTGCAATGATAGCCTTCAGCCCTTCACAGAAGAGTTGATGATCATCGCAAATAAGCAATCTATTTGGAGGAGGGAAAGGAGTGCTCATGCGTTAAAAGTACGCACTGATAGGGGCTATTGAATACTTATTGGTGGGTAGTATATCCATGACGCGAAGAACAAGAACCCTAGGACGACAAAATGGAGGGATGAGGCGTGTCGAGCAGATAGCATTATTCTGATGGGTTGCTCATTATTCATGTTTGACCTATCATCGAAACCTTGTTTTGTGTTTTTGGTAGATAGTCCACGCCTAAATATCGTTGACTAGTTTTTTAGTTAAGTCCAATAAAGTGACTGGCAACACGTTTTTAAGGGCTTAATTCTGTTCGAAAACACACTTTTAAGGAGATAAGTGTTTTTTTTCATATCTTTGCTTAATATGAAACGAAAAGCTTACGACACACTTGTGAATTGGAAAAATGCTACGAGTCGCAAACCGATGATTATTCAAGGGGCTCGTCAAGTGGGGAAGACCTATCTCATGAAGCACTTCGGTGAGCATGAGTTTCCACAAGTGGCCTATTTTAATTTTGAGAGTCAACCAATACTATCGAATGTATTTCAGAACGATCTTTCACCTGATACTATAATAAACGGCCTTAAGCTTCTGACTAATGTTGTGATAGAGCCCCAAAACACACTTCTTATATTCGATGAAATTCAGGCATGTCCAAGAGCTTTGACAGCGTTAAAGTACTTTCAAGAACAGGCTCCAGATTATCCAATTTTGGCTGCTGGTTCTTTATTGGGGGTTGCGTTGCATCAAGGAGTATCGTTTCCTGTAGGGAAGGTAGATTTTCTTCAATTAAACCCGTTTGATTTTATTGAGTTTTTGGAAGCGACGGATAATGAAAAATGGGCACAGCTTCTTATTGACTGCAACTGGGAGTTGCAAGAAAGTGTATCCCCGCTGCTCATCGATCTTTTAAAAAAATATCTTCTTGTAGGAGGGATGCCCGAAGTAGCTGTGAACTTTGGTAAAACAGGTGATCTAGCGCAAGCGCGCTTGACCCAGGCATCAATTTTAATGGCATATGAAAATGATTTTTCTAAACACGCTCCGATAGAACTATTGCCGCGAATTCGCTTGGTATGGCAATCGATAGTAGGTCAATTGGCGAAAGAAAATTCTAAGTTTATATATAGTTTATTGCGCAAAGGATCGCGTGCAAAAGATTTTGAACTAGCCATAGAATGGCTGAAAGATGCGGGACTTGTGCACAAGGTCACTCGTGTCAATAAATCAGCGTGGCCGATTGAGGCTTATGCAAAATGGGATGATTTTAAGCTTTATTTACATGACTGTGGTTTGTTGGGAGCTTTGGCGCAATTGCCTCCTGCTATTGTATTAGAAGATGATCGCTTGTTTACAGAGTTTAAAGGTATATTGTCAGAACAGTACGCTGTTCAACAATTGGTTTCACAAAATTTCCACCTTTTTTATTGGCGTCCAGAAAATGCCGAAGCGGAGGTTGATTTTCTGCTTCCGATAAATGGCGAAATAATTCCTTTGGAGATTAAGTCATCTGAAAATGTGCGATCCAGGAGTTTAAGTGTTTACTCAAAAGAGTATTCACCTACGATATGCATTAGAGCCTCCCTTTTGGCTTATCGTCATCAGCAATGGCTATTGAATATTCCCTTGTACAGTCTAGGGCCATGGCTTATTAAGAAGTAGATTGTTACGCAGACCGCAGGCTAGAACTATCGCTTCGTCTTTTTCTTGGGGGGTAGTTCTTTGAGAATTTGCTTCACATCTTCGCTAAGAGCGAGAAATTCCTTGTAGGTAACAAACCCGTAGGGTGAGTTTAATTCTGACACCACTTCCACCTCTTCAAAGAATGAAGTGATAGGGACATCTAGTGCAATACTAATTTGATGCAGGTGAGTTATAGAGATACTGATTTCACCACGCTCGATTTTTCCATAGTTCCCGGTGCTCATACCAATCGCCTCAGCCACGTTCTCTTGACTGAGGTCTTTGAGTACGCGCAATTTTCTAATTCGATCACCGACGATTTTGTCCATGATTCAAATTTGGGGACACGTGAATAACTCAGAAAATCTCTAAGATAGAGATATAAATCTCATAATGCTTAAAATAGTCATTTTATGATTATTTTTGTCGAAACAATCAACATGAAGAAAAAACTACTCCCCTATTTTGCAATCTTTTCGTTGCTCTTATTTTCATCTATTACCTCTTTTGGTCAGGTGCCATCCTATGTACCAACAGATGGCCTTGTGGGTTATTGGCCGTTCAACGG
>JAIXWP010000051.1 GCA_027491215.1 Flavobacteriales bacterium
CCAAATATTTCTATTCAACTATTCCTATTCTCCATATCCTCTTCTCCATATCACAAATTCCCGATTGCGAATTGAGAATCAATTATGGCGGTAGGCAGTAAGATCCGCTGTGGCGCCTCTTGATCGATTTCATCATTTACTAAAAAGATACGCTTCATTAGGCGATTCGCTGCTAATTGACCGAGCTCAAAACCACTGTGATGAACGTAGGAGATAGGATAAGGAACAATCTTCGGAAGCTGACCGTCGCTCATTCCAATAATATGACATTGAGAGTGATCATTGCCATAAACTTTTTGGATAATCGTTGAAGACGCTGCGATCAACTCATCGCTCATCAAATAGATGCCATCAGGCCTTTGCTCAACGAGCATTTTCGCAATTACTTCACGACCTTTTTCGAAGCTCTCAGCAAACCCGAATGTTTGTTCGGTTATAGGAATTTTACTTTCTTCTAAAGCCCTTCTAATACCTCGTCCACGTAGTTTTGTCATCGTGAGACTTTGGCTGCCCAATACAGCAATGATCTTTCTACAGCCCTTTTCAATGAGGCGATGGGTGGCCTGATAACCAGCCAATTCATCATCAATCAACACTTCGTCAAATGGTGAATTTTCTATACTCTTGTCAAATAGCACTACTGGAATTCCTGATTCTTTTAGGTCCAAAAGATGATCAGCATTCAAGGACTGATTACTCAATGAAATCAATACACCATCTACTGAATGATCAAAACAAGCTTGGATATTTAGCTTCTCGTTTTCCAAGCTGTCATTACTCTGAAGCACCAATAATTGATAACCTTGCTTTCTAGCTACTTCTTCAATTCCATTAATGACAGATGGGAAAAAGAACATCGTGATTTCTGGAATAATCAGCGCGATGAATTTGCTCTGCCTTTTCCGCAACCCACTTGCAAGATGATTAGGATGATAATTTAGTTCTTTCGCTTTTGCCTTGATTTGAGCGCACAACTCAGAACTAATATCCGGATGGTCGCGCAAACCGCGAGAAACGGTGCTGACTGAAACCTTCATTAATAAAGCGATATCTTTAATTGTGGCTCTCTTCATTTTTCAAACTTAAAACAGTTTGTCTTTTAAATCTTTATTCCCGACACTCTAAATATAGAAATTAATTGAGCCAAACTTATCAACAACAAACGATTGCGGAAACGTTTGCGCCCACATTCTCAGCCCACTAACGTCGGAGTGAACGCAAAATCTCATTTAGTTTGTTCCAACCTCGAAGCACAAAACACTTCGACCAACCAAACCAAATATTATCAAACCACATGAAAAAGAAATCAATTCATTTGATGTTCGTTTCTGTTTGTATCCTGTTTCTACAAACAGTGGCCTTCTCCCAAGGGACTCTAGAAGGAAACGTCAAAGACAAATCAGGTGAAGCACTCAGCTTCAGTATCGCACGAATTAAAGAAAACAACGCAGGCGCTATCGCAAATGACGAAGGTCATTACAAGATCGACAAACTTGCAGCGGGTACCTACACTGTTATATTCAGCTCTATCGGCTACGATAATGTTGAACTGCAGGCTATCATTCAAGATGGTAAAACTACTATGCTCGATGCAGAACTTTCTTCATCACAAACCTTAAACGAGGTGGTGATCACTGGAGTGGTAAATCCTAAGTCTGCTCTTGAGTCGAGTATTTCCATCAGCTCTCTTTCTCCGAAAGACATCAACGATGCGTCACCAAGAAGCACTGCTGAAATCTTCAGATCTATTCCTGGTATTCGCTCAGAAGCCTCTGCTGGTGAGGGTAACACTAACATCACCGTTCGTGGGGTGCCGATCTCAACTGGTGGTTCTAAGTATTTACAAATTCATGAAGATGGTCTTCCTGTGCTTCAATTCGGTGATATCGCATTCGCCACTGCAGACATCTTCACGCGTTTCGATTATTCTGTAGGCCGTATTGAGGCTTTGCGCGGCGGTTCTGCTAGTACGCTTGCAAGTAACTCTCCTGCTGGATTGATCAATCTTATCAGCAAAACCGGCAGCATCGCGGGTGGAAGCATTGGAACTACCATGGGTGTAGATTACAATTACTACCGCACAGATTTCGAATACGGATCGCCGATGTCTAACAATATGGCATTTCACATCGGAGGTTACTTCAAACAAGGCGACGGTCCTCGTAACACAGGTTTCTCTTCAAACTTTGGTGGACAAATCAAAGCAAACCTTACAAAGTATTTTGACAAAGGTTATGCACGTGTTTACTTAAAATATTTGAACGATCGCACTCCTGCTTACATGCCGATGCCAATCCAAGTAAGTGGAACCAACGAAAACCCAGAATGGTCTTCTATCAACGGTTTCAGTGCAGTGCGTGGAACATTACATACTCCGAATTTAATTTCAAATCTTAGCACAGGTGCAGATGGTCAAATTAGAAGAAGTAGCGTTGCTGATGGAATGAACGCAAACAGTACTGCTGTTGGTGGTGAGTTCGCGTTCGAACTTGGAGACGGATGGAACGTAACAAACCGTTCGCGTCTTGCATTTAACAACGGTCTATTTATCGCTCCTTTTACAGCAGCGGTTGGAACTACTGATGCCATCGCTTCAGGTGTTGCTGCAGGCTACACTGCACTTACATACGCGTACACAGGAGACACTGTTCCTGCTAATCAAAACGGAAATGGTCTTCTTCAAAGAATGCACTTATTCGACACGCAGTTGAACAACTTCAACAATTTCGCAAACGATTTCAATTTGACAAAAACAATTGGTCGTACGAAAATCAATGCCGGTGTGTACAAAGCATACCAAAACATCAGCATGTCATGGTTATGGAATTCTTACTTGATGGAAGTGTCTGATGATGGCGCTCAATTAGTAGACGTGCATCGTAACGACACCACTTTCACAGAAAACGGTTTGATTGCTTATGGCGTTCCTGCTTGGGGAAATTGCTGTCACAGAAACTACGACACATCTTATGACATCTTCGCTCCATATGCTGGAGTTGAAGTAAAAGTAAATGATCAAATTACCGCTGACGCAAGCTTCCGCTATGACACAGGTCAAGTAAACGGTTCATTCGCTGGTGGCGATGGTCAAACAGTTCAGAAGGACATGAATGGCGATGGTGTCATTAGCGTTGTAGAACAAAACGTTGCTACAGTAGACAATCAAAATATTCGCCCTGTTAATTATGACTACTCATATGCGTCATACTCAGTAGGTGTAAATTATTTGTTGAATAAAGAAATGGCTTTATTCGCTCGTCACAGCACTGGCGGAAGAGCTAACGCTGATCGTCTTCTTTTCGGTCCATATATCCTCGCTGATGGTAGCGCTGCCGCTGACCTTAGCGCAGATATGGTAAGCCAATCCGAATTGGGTTACAAAATGCGCAAAGGCAATTTAATGGTAAACACTACTGCGTTCTATGCATTGACTGAAGAGCAAAACTATGAGGCAACAACTCAACGTTCTGTAAATCGTGAGTACACTGCTTATGGTCTTGAATTAGATGGTAACTACAGCAAGGGTGGATTCAACATCCGTGGTGGTGTTACTTATACAAAAGCAGAAATTTCTAAAGACGCTTTGAATGAAGAAGTAATCGGCAACAGACCTCGTCGTCAAGCTGATTTCATCTACAACTTCACACCATCTTTCACATATAAAAATCACTCTATCGGTGTTAGCGCTATCGGCACATCAGAAAGCTACGCGCAGGATAACAACGAGTTGATCATGCCGGGTTACATGTATCTCAACTTGTTTGTAAACTTCCGTATCGCAGAAGGTTTCTTCTTGTCTGTTAATGGTAACAACATTTTTGATACCATCGGTATCACTGAGTCTGAAGCTGGTTCTATCGTTGATGGAACAACCAACTTCGTTGCTGCTCGCTCTATCACAGGTAGAACATTTTCAGCAACTCTGAAATATAGCTTTTAGTGATCGTTAAGAAGTACGAATACTTCTTGTGTATTTTTTGGTTAAAAAAGAGGTAGCATTACAGCTACCTCTTTTATCAATTTTAGAAGCATGAAATTCACCGATGAAGCATTAGACGTATTGCATCAATGTATTGTTGATGGCCGGTTTACCGCCTCTCCAATTCATCATGACAACTACCGAAGAGTGTGGTCGCGTGATAGTGTGCTCGCAGGTCTAAGCTCCGTCATCCGTGGTGATGAGAAAGGGTTGAACGCATTACGAGAAAGTGTTCTTCACCTCGGTCGCCATCAAAGCGAAGTAGGTCAAATTCCGAGCAACGTATCCCTCGATGAACAATCAGTAAGCTACGGTAGCCTTGTCGGAAGAGTCGATGCTACTACTTGGTGGGTTATCGGTGCGTGTTGGGTAATGGATCATTTTCCTGAAGAGAAATTACAACTCTGTCCAAAAATTGAAAAGGCTTTTCATCTCCTAGAGTGTTGGGAAATGAATGGTCGCGGTTTGATCTACACTCCCGTAGGCGGCAATTGGGCGGATGAATATATATCGCAGGGCTATGTGCTCTACGATCAATGTTTGAGATTGTGGGCCCTTCGCGCTTATGGTCATTTTTCTCAAGAAAAAAAATACAGTGATCGCGCCGAATCGCTTACTCATCAACTCAAGGCAAACTTTAGTTTTTCCCAAAAAGAAGAAAAGAATTTATACCATCCTGTAGCATACGCGCGTGCATGGGAACCACTTCCATATTGGGCTATGAGTCTTGGTGCACAAGGATATGACAAGCGTTGGGACATGGCAGCGAACGCACTTGTGCTGTTGCTCGGGCTTGAAGAAAATCCTGAAAAGATGGAGAAATTTCTATTGAATTTGATAAATAATCAATCCATGGAAATGTTACCGGTGTTTTATCCGATTATTCAAGAAGCAGACCCTGAATGGTATTTTTTGAATAATAATTTCCTGTATCAATTTAAAAACAAGCCCCATCATTTTCACAATGGTGGTTCATGGCCAGTGTTCATCGGACTGATGTGTCTTGGCTTCTCATCACAAAACCGAACGTTCATTCTAGAGAAAATATCCGCCCAAGTGGAGTCAAAAATGAACAGCGTTTCATCAGACATTCGCTTCTCTGAATATTGGAATACCCGCACCTTCGAACCAGGAGGTGTTCCAAAACTCGCATTCTCTGCCTCTGGCTATTTAATGATCAACGAGGCATTTTCGTCTAATCAATCACTAAAAACCAAACTCAAATGTTAGGCGATATCATTAATATTCGTTCTGAATATTACGCTACATCGAATGATATAGTGGATTATTTAAAAGAACTTCAAGTTTGGTCAAAACCCAAATTGGCCATTGCGATAGCCGGCGAATCAGGTAGTGGTAAATCCGTGACAGCTATTTGCCTACAGCACACACTTGCCGAAAATGGAAGGAAAGCTTTGATCCTTCATTTGGACGATTACTTCAAACTACCCCCAAGAACTAATCATGATAAGCGAGTGGAGAACATTGATTGGGTGGGTCCGGAGGAGGTTCGCTTGGATTTACTTCAAAGAAATGTAGATGAGTTCAAAGCTGGGTTGAAAGAATTAGTGAGGCCACTGGTCAATTATAAACTAAATCAAATTTTAGCAGAAACAATTCCACTCGATGCATACGATTGTATTATTGTAGAGGGCACTTATAGTTTTCTTTTAGAAAATATGGACTTCCATGTTTTCATGGATCGCACCTATCTTGAAACAAAACTGCAGCGTGATGAAAGAGGGAGGGACGTTCAAGATGATTTTGTAGAAAAGGTTTTAAAAATTGAACACGAGATCATTCGTGCCCATCGACCTAAGGCGCAAATAATTGTAAACAAGTCGTATCAAGCGGTAACCAACATTAAGTAATCATGACAAAGAAGAAGCTTAATTTTTGGCAAATCTGGAACATGAGTTTTGGATTTCTCGGAGTGCAATACGCATTTGGTTTGCAGCAAGCCAATATGAGTCCAATCTACCGTTACTTAGGCGCAGATGAAGCGAGTATTCCTTGGTTATGGCTAGCGGGGCCGATTACAGGACTTTTGGTTCAACCAATCATTGGAGCGATGAGTGATCAGACTTGGCACAAACGCTGGGGCCGTCGTCGCCCGTATTTCATGATTGGTGCTTTGCTGACTAGTGCCGCTTTAGTCTTGATGCCTTACTCGACAGAATTATGGATGGCGGCATCGCTGCTTTGGTTATTGGATGGCGCAGCTAACGTAACAATGGAACCATTCCGCGCATTGATCGCAGATAAACTCGATAACGAGCAACGTACATTAGGATATAGCATCCAAAGTTTCTTTGTTGGACTGGGTCAAACATTGGCGAATACGATGCCTTTGATTCTTACAGCCATCGGAATCTCTACAGTAGTGCAAGAAGGAAGCATTGATAAAATTCCCGCATTCGTAAAATACTCCTTCTTAATTGGTGCCATTGCAATCTTAGTGTCTATAGCAGTAACCGTATTTACAACATCAGAGCATCCTCCAACAGAAGAAGAGCGCGCGAAAAAGAAATTAAACTTGAAGCAAATATTTAGTGAAGTGTTATTGTCTTTTAAAGAAATGCCCTCCGCAATGAGACAATTATGGTGGGTAAAATTCTTTACTTGGTTTGGACTTCCTTTGATGTGGCAATACCTATCTCTCTCCATTGCGCGTCACTGCTTCAACGCAGTAGAAGCGACCGATGTTGGTTTTGATGAAGGTGTCAAGTGGGGAAATTTAGGTCTTGCAGTATTCAATGTTTTTTGCTTTTTGTTTGCATTAGTCTTGCCAGTATTGAGCAAAAAAATTCAACCGAAAAATACGCACGCGTTGTCATTAATGTTAGGAGCAATTGGTTTTGTAATGATGAAATTTGCTACTAATGAAACGCACTATCTAGCGGCCATGGCGCTAGTAGGACTATCATGGGCGAGTATTATGTCAATGCCTTATGTCATGCTATCTCACTCAGTTCCCGAAAAGAGAATGGGTGTTTACATGGGAATTTTCAATATGTTTATTGTAATCCCACAGATCATCAGCATGATTGTGGTTCCCTTTATCTATAAAAATTTATTGCAAGACGACCCAGTGAATGCCTTGGTATTGGCAGGAATCAGCTTAGCAGCCGCCGCAATAGTCAGCATGCGATTGAAGCCGATGGAAGGATAAACATAGAAATGATCAATCCTGTGTTGCCAGCAAAGGAGACGTAGTCAGCCCCTGGCCAATGTAACATACGCATCATAAATCCGATGATTATAAAAAACGCGGCTATAAAACCGAAGAAATAAGTCAGTGCTTCTTCAAAAGGCATCCCAAGAGACATTTGCTCTTCCACATAGCAACAGCAATGGTCGATCAATTCCAGTTGCAATTGCCGGTTGGAAATACTAGATTGAACGATCAATTCAACCTCTTCAAATTGTCTATCAGAAAGTTCAAGCATTAG
>JAIXWP010000122.1 GCA_027491215.1 Flavobacteriales bacterium
ATCTCCCAACCCCCAACTCCGATCCCCAAACCCCTAACCCCAAACCCCTAACCCCTAACTCTCCCAGCACAAACCACTCTTTTTCGAGCATGAGTTGCAAAACCGCAACCTTTTTTCTCAGCACCCCGTAGAAAGTGACATACCCAAGTGTAAAGAACTTTCTAATCGAGGACAAAATGAAAAATGTACTACTTACCATCTATGCTTTAGCTCTCTCTCTCGCTAGCCTATCACAGGCTCCGGGCGGGGTTTCATCGGGCTTAGCTATCTGGCTCAAAGCTGATGCTGGTACATCGAGCACATCTAATGGAGCATTCCTTTCATCATGGAATGACCAATCAGGAAATGCAGTCAATGCAACACAGTCAGACCCATCAAATACCCCACGTCCTCGTTTTGTAACAAATGTTATGAACGGAAATCCCGCAATCGAATTTAACGGTGGCGGTAAGTTTTTTAATATCAATCTATCTTCACTTGGCTCGGAATACACAATCATTACTGTCCTCAAAAGAATCGATGCTGGATCACTACGCTATGTTGTAGGAGTTCAATCAACTACTCCTAGAGGATTGCACATTGGCTATTCATCCAATACGAATCTGCGCATGAGCGAAGATGCCGCAACGAATAACGCTGATGTGACGGTTTCCGGTTTTGTAAGTGGTTCTGAAATTCCAGCAATTCTGTTAGGTGAAAATCTATCTTCAGGAGGGCGCGCAATTACTGAAATCAAAAATGGTGCTTCTTTATCAGCAACCAATGGTAATACTGCTTCAGGCCCCAGCATGACGAATGGTGTTATCGGAAGAGGTTTTACTACAAGCGGATTCTCTGGCTATCTAGTGGAAGCAATCATGTATAACAGAAATTTGTCATCCACTGAAAAGGCGAGTATCAATACTTATCTATCTGTAAAATATGGTCTGACAATCGCTGTTACTGAACACGATTATTATGACGATGCAACATACTCTTTCGATCTATTTGGTATTGGAAGAAATTCGACTACACAAGGATTGAATCAAACTACTTCGTCAAGTGAAAACCCAGATGACATGGTGCAATTCTCTAGCCCAAGCAGCCTAGATGATGGCGATTACTTGGTGTCTGGAAATAATGATGGCGCTCTTACTTTCGCTGCTTATGGTGGTTCTAATTGTACGATTGCATCTTTGCTTAATAGACGTTGGAAGGTTGAAGAAACAGGCGAAACAGGAACAACTACAGTACGCTTTGATTTAACTTCTATCAGCGTTTCTAATCCAGAGGAACTATTACTTTATATAGACAATGATGGTGATGGTTTTGATGATGAAACTCCAGTGGAGGGTGTCTATTCTGCGCCATACATGACATTCAGCGGAGTTAACTTTGCTGATAACGCTTATTACACATTAGGCGAAGGTGTGGCTACTTGGTACTCACGTGCAAGCGGAAATACTAGTGATGCTATCTGGGCTAAAACTGCAACGGGCACCGCTCAAGCAATCACATCATTCTGCAGCAGAATAAATATTGTGATCCAAGCAGGACACTCAATAACAAATAATGCTACCATCACGGCTCGTAATTTATCTATCGCAAACACAGCAACTTTTACCCAAAACAACCTCAATGTAACATTGCACGGAACATATCTCTGCAATGGTACACATACCGTTGGAACAGGTAATGTAAACTTTAATGGTACCATTGGTCAATCTATTAGCGGAACTGCTATTCCAGAGTTTCACAATGTGAACTGTAATAATGCTGCAGGTGTATCTATTGCTGGTCAAGGATTACGCGTGAGGGGTGTACTTCAAGTGAACTCCGGTGTATTCAGCACAAATGGAAAATTGACACTTGTTTCAAATAGCACCAACACTGGAAGTATAGGTCCTCTAACAACAGGTGATCTTTTGGGTAATGTTACTATTCAGCGTTATCATACCGCCACTTCTGCTGGTTGGGTAAACATCGGATCTCCAATTCAAAATAAAACAGTGAGTGATTGGAATGATGATTTAATCACTACTGGATTTACTGGTTCTGATTATCCAAATTACAACTTCAATAACATTCAATACTACAATGAGTCGGCTTCTGGAAACAGAAATCAAGGATTCGTTGGCGTGAATTCTCTTGCAGAGGTTTTAGCTTCTGGACGTGGATATTTCATTTACATGAACGCGGGTTTGCTGCAGTTGGATGTAGATGGTACTATCTTCAAAGGTGCTCAGACTCTTCCTGTAACATTTACTAATAATGGTGATGTAACGGCGGATGGATGGAGCCTTGTGGCAAATCCTTATCCATCAGCAATTGATTGGGATAATGCAGGATGGACTAAAACAAATATGAATAATGCTGTTCATGTTTGGAATTCAGCTATCGCGCAATACTCTACTTACATCAATGGTGTAGGAGCGAACGGCGGCACTGGTATTATTCCAAGTAGCCAAAGTTTTTATGTTCAAGCTAACGCTTCAAGTCCAACGCTAGCTGTAAGTGAATCTGTGAAAACTAGCAATGTAGGATCATTCAAAAGCTTGCGTACAGATGCTGTAACATCTATCCAAATTAAAATGGGTGATTATACAGATGAAACTGTGTTGGTATGGGACGAAAACGCATCAGGCATTTATGAAAATGATAAGGATGGTTTCAAGTTGGAAAGTCAGATCAACGAGGCGCCATACCTATCAACCGTGAGTTCGGATGGATTTGACTTGAGCATCAGTAATATGAATTTACAGGAAGATGAATTTATCATTCCTGTAAAAATTGAATCAACTTTAGGTGGTAAAACAGCTATCAGTTGGAAAGGCGTTCCAGAAGTGGAAGGCTACGAAATGATCTTCGAAGATTTACTCCATGGACATTCATACAACATGAATGATACTAAATCATTCTTGGCGGAGATCAAGGCGAGTAGAACAGATGCTCGTTTCCAAATTCGCTGGAAGAAGAAAGCTGTTCCATCATCAATTGAGCCTACAAAGGGCGGTGTGAGCGGTGTCTTAACTTCAGACGGAATTCAATTGACATTTGATTATAATCAAGAATACAGCTTTAAGATCACTGCATATAACATGCTTGGTCAGCAGTTGACTGAGAGTTTTGTAGGGAATTATTCTAAGAATGTAGTCACATTTAGTGACGATGTGTATGGAGCTCATTCATTGGTGGACATCATTAACATGACCACAGGAGAGCGCACGACAATCAGATTAGGAAAGTAAACCTGAACCAATAGATTATGTACCACGCCTCCGGATTCGTCCGGGGGCTTTTTTTTTGGTTAAGCTTTGGTTTCAGATGTTATATTTGCGGAAATCGCTAGACCTTAATGAGTATTAAAAGTTTTGTTTTTTCGCTGCTGCCATTATCAACGCAGCGGAGAATCATCTTGCAAAAGACCGGGCAGAAAGTTATTTCCAACGCTGCTCTAACTCCGACCATTACTCTGGACGTGGTAATTCCACCGAAGGGAAATACTTGGGTGAATCGCCTTGCTAAGCCTTATGGACATGAACCTGAGGTAGTGAAATGGTTTGAGAGAAATCTCAAGAATGATGATGTGGTTTTTGACGTTGGCGCACATTTCGGATTCTACGGTATTCTAGCTACGCAACTTTGTCCGCAAGTTAAATTCTATGGATTTGAAGGAAATTGGTTCACCATTTCTTTTCAAGAATCGAATCGACTCAAGAGCCCTCAGCCGAACAATTGGTTTCCGATTAACAAAATGGTGGGTGACCATGCCAACAAGGATTTTGTGATGGTTGATCAGTATATCAAGGACGGGATTGTGCCAACTGTTTTTCAGATGGATGTAGATGGAGAAGAGGTGAATGTTTTTAACGGTGCGAAATCATTAATTGATCTTGCTAAAACAACTTTCATCATTGAAGTGCATCCAAAGGACTTGAAAGAGCGAGGTCAGAACATCGATCAAGTATTGAATTTTTTCTCTGATGAAAAATTCAAAAAAGCATATCTCCCGAATCTTCGAAAACTTGATACGCAATGGACTGCGGAATTGAGTGCAGAAGAAAGAACAGAAGAATTTTATTTTTTGGCTACTCCTATCGATCAACCAAGAATGTAGAATGAAGTTTAAAGAGCGCTATAAAACATTGCTTCAGCTTTATCGGAATCGTTATTCTGCGAAGCCTTCTTTCACGTCACGCACATTGAATGCAAAGCAGCAAGCGTGGTTGGAAGATTTGAAAGCGAACGGTGCTGTAGTGATTCCTGATTTTCTATCAAGTGAAGAATGCGATGCTATCAAGCAAAGCATTGAGAATAGAATCGAAGATTTTAGAAAAATACAAAGTTCGCTTGATGATTCCAAGCAAACGAAGTTTGGTTGGGAACAACAGGATGGTTGCAGTGTGTGGAAAGATCGCAATGAAGCGGATTATCGCATTTTCAAATCAGAATTGGTTCACCCATTGATTGGAGCGTTTAACTCAAACAAAGAAATTTTGGATGTGGGTGCTGCTTATTTGGAGACAGATATTTTTGTGAAATTCACGATGAGTAATCGTCTTGAATTCAAAGAAAATAATCTTGGTAGTGGTGGAGGTTGGCATCGTGATATGGTCTATAAGCGTGGCTTTAAGGCCATGGTTTATTTGACGGACGTCGATGAGCAGAGTGGGCCTTTCCAATACCTCCCTGGTTCTGCAGCAGCGAATTTTCATTTTGCAAAAGTTATAAAAGCTGATCAATACCAATTTACGCATGAAGAGCTACTTCAGATTATTGGTGGTGATGAAAGCAGAATCGTGACATGTACTGCACGAAAAGGAACCTTGCTTCTTTTCGAAACAAATATGATCCATCGCGGTAAGCCAATAGAATCAGGTCATACGCGTGTTGCTATGACGAATTATCACAATTTGTAGAAAATATTATGTCTTTTTTTTCCATCATCATACCTACCTATAATCGCGCTCACCTTGTTTCAAAGGCGATTGAAAGTGTGATTGCACAAACCTTTGCAGATTGGGAATTGCTAGTCGTAGATGATGGTTCGAAGGATAATACCAAAGAAGTAGTCGATAAATTCCTAGGAGATTCGCGTATTCAATACGTTTATCAAGAAAATGCGAAGGAGAGTGCTGCAAGAAATAATGGTATTTCTCGAAGCAAAGGACAATTCATTTGTCTGTTGGATTCAGACGATTATTATTTGGACCATCATCTTCAGACATTGTATGATCGCATCGCACAAGAGAATTTTCAAGTGGGCGTTTATCATACATTGGCTACAAGAGTTTATACCGATAAGCCGGAAAAGAAGCAAATCATTACTCCGCTAGAAGGAAAGCACGCGGTATATAAAATTTGGAAGAATGAGATTCTCATTCATAGTGCCGCGATTCATCGGGACATCACATTGAAGCATCAGTTTCGTGTAGATATTTTTGCAGGAGAAGACACAGAGTTCTTCTTTCGAGTGGCCCTTGAATATCCAGTGTTTACAATAGAAGTGTACACTGTTATCTATGTCATTCATGATAGCAATTCGGAAAAATTCTATCAGTCAAAACCATTTTACTACGAAAGCAGATTGCGCTATTTGTTTGTACTCGCAGAAAATAATGAGTTTAGAAAAATATTCCCTTCGCGTTTTTTTGAATCGCGTATTGCAGATATGTATCGTTGGAAAGCTTACGCGCATCACAGAGAAAAAGAACGCGTGAAGGCGTTGGGTAGTTTGTTTCAATCAGTCAAATCGGATGGCTCTTATCTTTTGAAGTTGCAAACCTATAAGGACGCCGCGATTTTTTTAATCAAGTAAAATTTATCGTACTGATTTTTTTATCACATCATTGAGCGTGTCGATGTGATGTTTCATTGTGAAATTTTCAATGATTCGTTGGCGCGCTGTACGTCCCATCTGGCGGGCCATTTCGAAGTCATTTGCAAGGTCAATCATATGTTGGCTCATGGCCTTTACATCGCCTTCATTCACCAGGAATCCCGTTTTGCCGTGTAAGACAACATCCGGAATACCCGCGTGAATGGTAGAAATGACGGGTAATGCAGCGGCTTGTGCCTCGAGTACAGCCACAGGAGTTCCTTCCATGTCGCCATTTTCAGCCGTGCGTGAATGTTGTACAAATGCGATGGAGTCTTTCATTTCATTTTGAATGAAAGTGCTGCCCTGAGCGCCTTTCAGCAGAATATTTTTTCCTAGACCGAGATTGTTAACTAGTTCAGACGTAATTCGAAATAGCGGACCATCGCCGATAATGGTGAGTGTAGCATCGGGGTGAGCGACGATTACTTTCTGAAAAGCGAGTACAAGTAGGTGAGGTGCCTTTTTATCGACCATTCTACCGATGGCAAGAAACTTCTTTTTGTCGAAAGAGGAATCAATTCCAAGATAAGATTCATTAGGCCCGTAGCACGTCTGCACTATTTTTTCTTGTGGAGCACCGAGATTGATAAGCATTTTTTTCATCACCGAAGAGACAGCGACGATTGCCGTGGCGTATTGAAACATTTGTTTGTAACGCTCTGCGTATTCTTCAAGAATCGGTTTTTCAGAGGCATCAAATCCATGAAAATGGATGACTAGCGGAATGCCACTTTTTTCGATCAAATGAATATTGTATGCCGCTGTAGTGCCATATTCTGCAAGGATTACATCAGGCTTTTCACGAAGTAGTGATTTTAAAAAAGCTTTTTCCTGAATTAATAAAGTATTTCCTGAAAATAGAACGGATTGAATCTTTCGTGCTGCGCGCACCGCGATATGGTTTCTAGCAGTGAGTCGTTGCTCATCTTTCATTTTTGGAAGACGGCCAGAATGATAAACGATTTTATTCCCATCGAGTAGATCGATGTGAGCAGAAATAAATGTTTCTGTCAAAGCTCCTTTACGGGGGGATAAAATGGCAATTTTCATAATGATCGCTAAGGTCCGAATAGATGGCTAATTTAGCGACAAATGTCTTTAATTTGCCTTTATGAAAGTGTCTGTCATCACAGTGTGTTATAACGATCGCTCGGGTTTGGAAAAGACCATTAAAAGTGTCTTAAGCCAAAGGGGAGTGGAGTTGGATTATATCATTATGGATGGCGGAAGCACAGATGGCAGCAAGGGTCTCGTGGATCAATACAGAAGTTTGGTTGCACATGCCATTTCAGAAAAAGACCAGGGCGTGTTTGACGCTATGAATAAGGGATTGAATCGTGCGATTGGAGAATATGTGATCTTCATGAACAGTGGAGATTATTTTTTGCAAGAAGATTCATTGGCGAAGTTGACACGTGGAGCGGAGCACTACCCTGATTTCATTTATGGAGATATTTATTTTGAGTATAAAGAAGGCAGACGAAAGCACATTAAGTTTCCGGAACGCTTGCGACTGAGTGGTTTGTTCAATCACTTTTTGCCGCACCAGGCAACGCTAACCAAGCGACAATTGTTAGTAGATCGAGGTGGGTATGATTTACGATATAAGTTTATCGCAGACAGCGCATTTATTTGGAATGCTATTGTCAATGATCACAGCAGTTATCAGCATGTTAATGAAATTATATCGGTGTGTGAGTTTGGAGGATTGAGCACTGACGTGAATCGAAATGGAGATGCGATGCAGCAAGAACGACTGCGGTTTTACCAAGAGAAGTTTCCGATGGTATATGAAGATTATTTGGAGCTCTATGAATTACGAAAGTTCAAGAAAGCGCATTTCGTGAATGAAAGGCCTACTCTATTAGAGAGAATTAAAAATAAATTGAAGTGAGGGCTAGAGATATGAAGGTAGGTATAAAGTATAGTTACAATGAGAATTGGATTGGAGGTACCTACTATGTAGAAAACCTGATTCGAGCTCTGGATGGATCGAATGATGCCAAAAAAATGGAGTTGTTCATTTTTTCCGATAAAGCTTCCTTCGATCGCGTTTCTAAGATTACAAGTCATATAATTCTTGAACAAGGAAATTTATTTCCTGAGTATAGTTTAGTAGAAAGGTTGGTTAATAAGATATCGCGAGGTTTCTTAGGTCGGAATCTTATTAATAAATCATCGAATATTGAGTTGGTGTTTCCTTTGAATGGAAGGGATAAATATTTCAATAAGGTGGAACGAAAGATCTATTGGATCCCAGACTTTCAAGATAAATTTCTAGGAGCCTTTTTTAGCCCTGAGGAATTAAAAGTAAGGTCTGATAGCTACGATTATATTTCAAGCAATGCGGAAGAATTGGTATTTAGTAGTAATGCTGCACTGAACGACTTTAAGGTTTTATTTCCCGCTAGTAAAGCAAAAACCTATGTTTTGCAATTTGCGGTCAGTCATGACTTCACGGCCCTTCCAACCATTGAGAATGTACTTAAAAAGTATGAATTGGATTCAGTTTACTTTATGAGTCCAAATCAATTTTGGCAACATAAGAACCATTCAATAATATTAGAAGCAGCCTCTATTCTCAAGAAGCAAGGAGTCAATGCGCAGTTTGTATTTACTGGTAAAGAGTATGATTATCGTAATCCGGATTATACTGATCAAATCAAGAATTTAGCGAAGGAGTTGGGAGTCAAGGATTCGGTAAGATTTTTAGGCTTTATTGATAGAAATGATCAGATTTCATTGATGAAGAATGCTCGGGCGATAATTCAACCAAGTTTCTTTGAGGGATGGTCAACTGTTGTTGAGGATGCAAAGGCCCTGAATCAAACAATAATTGCCTCGGATATAGCTGTTCATCGTGAACAATTGGGGGGTGCTGGTAATTATTTTGATCCTACTAATGCAGAAGCACTTGCGGAACTTTTGAGACACAGTTTGGATGGAGAAAAATTGAATAAATACACAGAAGATTACAATACTTCTATATTGAATTTTGCTAACGATTTTCTGGCAATAGTCAAATCAAGAAAGTAGCCATTTAACATACGCTGCAATTCCGTCTTCGAAACTGACAGATCTTTTATAACCCATGTCTGAAATCTTGCTGATATCAGCCTTCCAATTCAATGGGTCGCCTTGTTTCACTTTGTTGTTAAAAACAGGCTTAATAGACGGATTTAAATGCTTGTAAAAAATAGAGCTCGCATTTTCAATAGTTACCTCTTCGCCATTAGCTACATTGAAAATCGAACCTTCAAAAGTGCAATGGTCGATAACGAGGTGAATTATTTTTACGAGATCATCAATATAAATAAAGTCGCGAGATTCATGACCTGTTCCAAATAGCTCTGGAGTTTCGGATGATAGACTTTTTTGATAGAGTTCCCAAAAAAGTTGCTTCTTCAAAAAAGGCCCAAAGGCTGAGAAGACACGTAAACTACAAGTTTTCAAGCCAAAAAATTTATGATATTCTGACATTAAAAGTTCTGACTGAAGCTTGTGAAAACCGTACGGTGAAAGAGGATTAGCTGCTTGGTTTTCAGAAATGGGAAGTTTATCAGGATTGCCATAGATGGCAGCACTTGAAAAATTTATGATTTTGCAATTTGGTGAATGGTTCCTAGCAGCTACCAGTATTTTCTGGACATTTAGAACATTTAGTTCAAAATCTAATTGCGGTTGTTCAAAGGAGAAACCAACGTTAGCGGAGCCAGAGGCGTTAATACAAACATCTGGATTAGAATCTTCGAATAGTTTTGAAAAAGTTTCTTCTTTAGAAAGTAGCTTGGTATAATTCTTACGTTCTATATCTAATACATCAGCTGAGTAGACAATTGAACCCAGTTGTTCGAAATGGATTCTAGCATGCGTTCCAATAAAACCTTCGGATCCAATTATCAGGATTTTCATATTTTCTTAGAGATATAGGTGTACATTCTTCCTGCTATTTTCGTTTCATTAAAGAACTGTTCGTAGGTTAATCCAGCCCTACGAAGATAGAGGTTCTTAATGAAATCGAATTGAGCAAGCGGCCCGATTTTTTTTCCTAGTTTCTCCATAGCTCCTGCACGAAGGGAATTATATTTTGAAATCTTAGACTCATATTGCGCAGGGAAATAGTTGATGGGACTATCGAAGTATCTGAGTTCTTTTTCTAATTTTAGATTTGCTCGTGAAAATGCATTTTTATATTCATTTGGATGAAAGGCATTTTCACCTCCATAGAATTTATGCAGAGGATGTTCTTTCAGAAAGAATTGTTTATCTGAATGGTCGAAAACAACATGGTCTCTCACGGTAATAAGAATACCGCCTTTTTTTAATACTCTCGAGCATTCATTGATGAACGATTGCAAATCATAGGCGTGGTGCATTGATTGGCGAGCATAGACTACATCAAAATTGTTTTCGGGCAAGTTTAGTTCTTCTGCAAATTTTTCATACACCTCAACATTTGACAAGGCATACTCTTTAACTAAAGTTCTAATTGCCCCAGCACCAATGGTCTTCGAAGGATCGGGTTCAATGGATATAACATCAAATCCGTTCATAGCGAAGGCAATTGTACTTATGCCGTTTCCTGCCCCGATATCAATAATAGATTTAGCATTAGGAGCATATTCTTTTATTAGTTGTATCGTTGTTTCAAACTCACTTGATTTTTTGAATCTTTCAACGTTTGCTGATAGATTGCTATCAAAGTAGGCTTCTTCAACTAATTCTTTATATTCAGGTTGGGTTCTGATATATTCAATAGTCTGTTCCCAAGTCTTATTCTCAGCGTTCATGCAGGGCTTTTTTTATTCTTTACACAATCAGAATTATTGAAAGACTTTATTTATTGAACTAATAGCCTTTTATAGAAAATTATAAAACTTCTATTGAATTGGTAGTGGTATTATATATGGGTAATCCACTTATGATATTAATTCTTTCACTGCCAGAAAGAAATGTGAGTTTTCCTGAAGGGTCTCTTGACTCTCTGTACTTTGAATAAACGAATTCGTAATTTTTTGTGAGGTCTGGTAGAAATACCATTTTATCATTCCTTACAAAATAGGCATTATTACCAGCTGAATTTGTGCCTACAAATGTGTAACCTTTTTCTTGTGATAGCTGAACGAAGGCTCCAAGTGAGGCTCCCCAATACAAATAGGAATAGTGTCCATCTATACGCATGAAGTTTGCATTGTAAGGAATAGTAATAGTTCGATTTGGTCCAAAAACACTATTGTATTCAGTGATTATAATTTCAGGATTAACCGCTTCTATTGACTTCCAAACCCAATAATCATTACCGTCTATGTCTATAGAAAGTATGCCTACTTCACCCTGAAAACTATGATCAATAAAAATTTGATTAATGTTCTCTTTTGTAATAAAAGAACACACAGCAGTTAAATCAAATTTCCAATACTCATCACTGTTTTTGATTTTTTTGATATGTTTTTCTGATCCATCAATAACAAGGCCTTTCCAGTTATTGTTATGTAAGAGAAATCTAGTATTAGATTCTTGATAGTCCTCAACACCAAATTCGATAAATATAGGTTTAGGTTTAATTTTTTGAATGAGGTATTGTATGATTCCATCATCTCCCCATTGTGAGAAAACTTGAAATTCGGAGTCTGATAATTTTTCTATTTTCCAATTTTGTTGAGCATGGCTTAGTAGTTTTCCATTTTGTATCAAAACTTTTTCTTTATCCCTTGAGGAAGAATTTAGCAGTTTTTTAATCAGAATATATTGATTGTCGGTTTTTGGAAGAAAACTGGCTATGTATGATTTTATTCTATTTCTCATAATTTTCGTGACGGTGAGTTTGGTTTTCATAAACGGTAAAGTGCTCTGTTTTTTCTGCACTCTACATAACGGGTTAAAAATTATCCGTTACTGAGATGTCGAATAATCTTGGCAGGATTTCCGGCAACAACAGTCCAATCAGGAACATCTTTGGTGACTATTGATCCAGCGGCAACAATGGATCCTTCGCCAATAGTAACTCCTTTCAAAATAACGGAATTGAAATTAATCCAGGAGTTTTTCTTAATATGAATAGGTCTGGTTTCGACGTTGCCTTTTGTTTTTGGGTGTCCTTCGGAAATCAGTCTTACAAAATTTTGATTTCTTTCTTCATGATTTAATTCATGTGAGTTGGTATCGATAACATTGACATTGTGAGATATTAGAACATTGTCATCTATAACGATAGATTCACCAGACCAAATATTGGAGTTTTCGCCGATATAACAATTTTCACCCAGTAGAATATTTCCCCCATTAGCAAAAACGAGCAGACGGCCCCTCACATGACTATTCTTTCCTATCCTAATATTTTCAGGCTTTTCTGAAAAATTATTTATTGAAGCTTCCTCGTATAAGACTGATTGGGGATGAATAAGAACTTTTTTTCTGAGTGAAAGGAGATTTAATGACTTTTCTTCTTCTTTAATTTCTTTAATTAAAGAGTAGATAAATGGAGTCAATTTCCTTTTTAAAAAGCTTTTTATTTTTTTTTTGAAGTCCATATTTATCAGGTGTAGATAGAAGTGGTTCGATGTTTATAACCTTTTCAGGTTCGGGGGATGTGAATAGTCTGTTTTTATTGGTGTATTATCAGAATTCGAGAAGTTAATGTTTACTTGTATTTGATGCTTTAAAATAATACAACGATATTGTATTATCTCATATTTGTAAAATCAGATTACTCTGATTTAATTACTGTTTCGGCATTTAGTATGAACTGAGTATGTTTAGCTATTTTGGGTTTCTAATTGTCAAGTGATATGTTTTCTATTTTTCCATAGGAATAAATAAATCCGAAAGTTTCATTAATTACGTTGCCAGTTTTGAATACATCAACTGGCTCAATATCTATTGCAAAGGCTTGTTCTATAAAATCCACCCAGTCAGCACCGTTATTCACAATAGCTAAAGAAATATAGAACCTTCCAGCAGCGAATTGAGGGTTCTCGATAGTGCATGATGCTATTCCTCTCCGTATACGACTAAAAGGTTTAGGCCCCATAAGTTCGTTATTAAAAGTGGCAACACGAATGCCTAGCTCTGTTTCAATACCGAATCCAAATAAAACATAAGGTAAGGATTCTCCGAGATCATATTCAAACTTGAGCGTGATAGGTTCGCCCATATTGAAAGAGTTTGTGATTTCGCCATTTTTGTTTTCGGACCATCCTTGTTTAATAGCAATGATTTTGCCGTTACTTCTTAAGCTATTCGATAAATCTATTTTACCTCCAATGAAGTTACCATTCTCTTGTCTTAAATAGTTTTGAATTACACTCTGGATGTTACCATATTCAATATTTTGTCCGAACTGCAAATGCAGGCCTCGCGTACAAAGATTTTGAATAGCCGCCATATTATGACTAACAAAAATAACACTTCGCCCTTCCTTCGAGGTTGCGTCATTCATCTTACCAAGACACTTCTTTTGGAATTCACTATCACCAACAGCTAGAACTTCATCAATGATAAGAATTTCACTTTCAAGGTAAGCGGCAACTGCAAAAGCAAGTCTCACATACATTCCGCTAGAGTAGCGCTTGACTGGAGTGTCTATATAGCGCTCAACTCCACTGAAGTCTATAATCTCATCAAGCTTGTTTTGAATTTCTTTTTTGCGCATGCCAAGAATAGCACCGTTCAAAAAGATATTTTCTCTTCCCGAAAGTTCTGGGTGAAATCCTGTCCCTACTTCAAGTAAGCTAGCAATACGTCCTTTGATCTTGATATTGCCGGATGTAGGTTTCGTGACACGAGAGAGTATTTTTAGTAGTGTTGATTTACCAGCTCCGTTGCGACCAATAATGCCCAACGTTTCTCCTTGTTCGAGTTTGAAGTCGATATTCTTCAAGACCCAAACAAAATCGCTTTCTCCTTTTTTTGCTCGATCATTTTTTTCCCCAATTTTTAAATAGGGGTCTTCTTTTCCTCGCGCAGTATGCCACCAACGATTGATGTCTTGCTTTAGCGTTTTGCCAGTCACAAGACCTATGCGGTACATCTTGCTTACATCTTCAACGGATAATACTACTTTACTCATGAGTTCTCAATTACACAGTATCCATAAATCCTTTTTCAACTTTGGAGAAAATAGCAATCGAAAATAGAAATAGTACTATTGCAAAGCCAAAGCTGTAGGCAATTAAATCTAAATGAAGTTCTCCTGATCCAAGAAAGGCATAGCGAAATCCTTCTACAATTCCTGTCATTGGATTCATATACAAGAATGTTCTATATTTTTCATCCACAATTGAAAGCGGGTACACGACTGGAGTAGCGTACATTAACAATTGTACACCAAATCCAACCAAATGATTCACATCGCGATACTTGGTCGTTAAGGATGAAATTATAAGTCCGAAAGACAAACCAAGCAAGCCAATGATTAATAAGAATAGAGGCGTTAGAAGGATATACCATGATATCTCAATCTGAGACTCTGGCTGAAACAAAAAATACATTAAGATTAAAAGGAAAAACGAAAATTGAATTCCAAACTTAGCTAGATTGGAAACAACCACGGCTATGGGCATTATCAATCTTGGAAAATATACCTTTCCAAAAATATTGGAGTTGCTCACGAAGGTGTTGGAGGTGGTTGTTAAACAAGTAGAGAAGTAATTCCAAAGAATAATTCCAGAAAGATAGAATGTTGTTGCAGGCTTGCCATCTGTACCTAAACGTGCGATATTATTGAAAACAACAATGTAAAAGAAAGTGGTGAGGATTGGCTGGATAAAGAACCAGACTGGTCCAAGTATCGTTTGCTTGAATGATGCTTTATAATCACGCTTCACAAGAAGCATCATCAAATCACGGTAACGCCAGAGTTCTTTGAAGTTGACGTCAAAAAACTTTGACTTGTGTTGTATTTCTAAATCCCACTCGGTTGCTTTGGGTTCCATATTCTGTCCGCAATTAAGGCTTTGTATAGCTAAGGTTCTACAAAGATACAAGGATATATGGATATATTTGGCCTTGCAATGACATTTGTGCCGATGCCGAAAATCCTCTTCATTTCACATGATGCAACTCGAACGGGTGCCCCGATCGTGTTTTTGCATCAGCTAAAATGGCTTCGAGAAAACACAAATATTGAAATGTGCTTTCTACTGCTCGATGGTGGTCCGCTTATTCCTGATTTCGAGGCGCTTGGAAGGACATTGCTTTGGAAGGTTTCATCGCCTCCTCCTACATTTTCCCAACGTGTTATTAATCGTGCTACTGGGCTTTTCAAAAAGACGCCCTCACACAGAGATATCGTTTTAAAAGAACTGGATAGCGGCCAATTTGATATGGTTTATTCAAATACTGTAGCTAGTCATGAAGTTGGGATGCTGTTGAAGAAACGTTGGAACAAGCCTTGGATCAGCCATGTACACGAAATGCCTTTTTCTATTCGTTCTTTTTACGCAAATAGCCTGCGCCCGGAAGTGATGGATGGAGTAGATCGAATGATCAGTGTTTCGAAGTCATGTAAGCGTTTGCTTCAAGAAAATTTTGACTTAAAAAACACTCCTGTAGATTTAGTCTACGAATGTGTTCCAACAAGTGAAATGAAAAAACCGCTTCGAACTCGCGAAGAGGTGAGGTTGTCTTGGGGATTGAAGAATGAATTTATAGTGGGAGGGAGTGGTGTGATGAGTTGGAGAAAGGGAATAGATTTATTCATTGAAATTTCCCGCATCATTCAAAACTCATCTGCGTCACAAGAGATTCGATTTGTGTGGGTGGGTGCGATCAAGAAGGATGTCGTGGAGGGTTATCGCTATGAATGTATGCAACTAGGTATAGTGCCTTCAGTTATATTCACTGACGCTACAAGCGATCCTGCTTCATATTTCCAAGCTTTTGATGCGTTCGCACTTACTTCGCGAGAAGATCCTTTTCCTCTCGTGGCACTGGAAGCTGCAGCATTGAAAAAACCAATTATTTGTTTTGAAAATTCAGGAGGGATTCCTGAATTGATTGAACACCAGGGTGGCAAAGTAGTGCCTTATCTAGATATTAAGTCTTTTGCAGACCAAATTATAAAATGGACCTCCGATAGAAATGCTGCTTCAACTATTGGAGAGTCCGCCTATCAAGAGGTACAGCGATATGATGTGAAAAATGTAGCACCACAAGTGCTTGAAATTATTACGTCAGTTCTCCAAAAGAAATGATAGAAAATGAGCACAAATATCATCCACTTGTTTCTGTAATTGTTCCAAATTACAATCACGAACCTTTCTTGAGAGAACGCATAGAGTCAATCCTTCAGCAATCTTATCAGAATATTGAGATCATCTTGATGGATGATGTGAGCAAAGACAATAGCAAGGAAATTCTAAATCAATATCGCGATCATCCAAAAGTGAAATCTATTCTCTTCAATGAGAAGAATAGTGGAAGCACTTTCTCACAGTGGAGAAAAGGATTGCAATTCGCTTCTGGTGATTTGGTATGGGTTGCTGAGAGCGATGATACAAGTGATTTGTCTTTTTTGGAAACAATGGTTCAGCCATTTTCTAGCAAGAATATTTCGCTTGCCTATTGTCAGTCGATTGACATTGATGAAAAAGGCAATCATCTCCTCAATAGACTTGCATATACGCAACACTTTCAGCCGAATATTTGGGAGGCTGATTTTATATTGAACAATAAAGATTTTTTACAGAAATATCTTTTTGAGAAAAATGTAATCCCCAATGCAAGTGCTTGTCTGTTTGAAATGAAACATTTTCGTGCGGTATTGAATGAAGAAAATCATTACAATAAATACAAGAAGTGCGGTGATTGGTTGGTGTATGCTTTGCTCTGCGAGGAAATCTCGAAGTCTGTAGCCTTTGTCTCGAAGGAATTGAATTTTTTCAGACACTCTTCGTTCAACACGCGCGTACAATATGACGACGCACAAAAAGTAATTCGATGGAGTGAAGAGTGGGTCATTCGCAAACAGTTTGGAAGTCGCCTTTCATGGGAAGGAAAAGAGGCGCAAGAAAAATTGAGATTACTCGAGGTTTACCTACTGGAGATGGCTAAAAAAGGCCATGAAGATCTCATCGTTTCTCAATTAAAAAAACTATATCCATCCAACTCGAAGGCATGGTCTAAAGTCAAGTGGACATGGCGATTGAAGAGAGTTGTAGGTAGAGGATAATTTTTCGGAATCCTCATTCCTGAAACTTTCGTTTCTTTGCACCACCAAAATTGCTACATGATGAACGTTCTAGTGCTCGGATCGGGAGGTCGCGAACATGCCATTAGTTGGAAGCTCGCGCAAAGCTCCCACATACAGTCGCTATTTATTGCCCCAGGTAATGCTGGTACTGCTGCCGTTGGCACAAACCTCGATGTTGATCCGGAAGATTTCAAAGCAGTTAGAAAATGTGTTGTAGAAAACAACATTCAACTTGTAGTGGTAGGTCCTGAAGGGCCGCTCGTAAAGGGAATTGTCGATTTTTTCAAAACAGACAAGAATCTCCAAGGTGTTGGTATCATTGGTCCATCTCAAGTTGGAGCGCAGTTGGAAGGCAGTAAGGATTTTGCAAAAAAATTCATGCAGCGCCATCATATTCCAACCGCTAAATATGCTTCTTTCACAAAAGAAACAGTCGAAGAAGGTGTTGCTTTCTTGAAAACTATGAAAGCACCGTATGTCTTAAAGGCCGACGGACTTGCAGCAGGAAAAGGCGTTCTCATCATCGAAGATTTGAAGACTGCTCAGGACGAGCTTCGGAGTATGTTGCTCGATCAAAAATTTGGAGCCGCTAGCAGCACTGTTGTTATTGAAGAATTCTTGAAAGGCATCGAATGTTCGGTTTTTGTTCTCACTGACGGACATTCCTATAAAATTTTACCAGAAGCAAAAGATTATAAGCGCATTGGAGTGGGCGACACAGGCTTGAATACAGGCGGTATGGGCGCTATTTCTCCAGTTCCGTTTTGTACGCCAGAGTTTATGGACAAAATCGAAAGTCGCATCATCATACCTACCATCAAAGGATTGAAGGCTGATGAAATTGAATATAAGGGCTTCATTTTCGTCGGCATTATTAAAGTAGGCAATGACCCTTATGTCATTGAATACAATTGTCGTATGGGAGATCCGGAGACGGAAGTGGTCATGCCTCGAATCAAAAGCGATCTTTTGAACCTCTTGGAGGGTGTCGTTACTCAAACGCTCTCGGAATGCGACCTTCACGTGGATGATCGTGTTTGTAGCACCGTAGTTACGGTGAGCAAAGGATACCCTGAGTCATACGAAAAAGGAAAGGAGATCAAAGGTCTTCACCGCGCGGATGAGGCAATTGTTTTTCACTCTGGAACAAAAAAATCTGGTGCTAAGATTGTCACCAATGGTGGACGTGTTTTAGCAATCTCGGCCTACGGATATTCTATCAACGACGCTACGAAAAAATCATTCGATGCTGCTGAATCTATTGAATATAGCGGAAAATACTTTAGAGAGGATATCGGTAAGGACCTTATCAAGATGCTCGAAAAAATATAAACACAGGTTGCTTGCATTCATTTTTTGCACATATTGCAGCCCTTATTTATTAAAACCAAACAAAACCCAAACAACATGAAAAAGATTGCATTTCTTTTGATGAGCGTTGCAGTAATCGCTCTTTCTTCTTGCTCTAAAGAAGGTGAACGTGGCCCAGCAGGTGCTCAAGGTCCAGCAGGTCCAGCAGGTGCTGCAGGTGATGACGCTGATTTCACAACTACTGCTTTCACAGTTGCTGCTGCTGATTTCGCAGGTGGTAATTATGCTGAGTACACTGTTGATTTCATCACTCAGGACATCTATGAGAACGGTATGGCTGTAGCTTATGTACAAGATACTTTCGGTTACTGGAATACAATTCCATCTCAGTGGCATGAACTTACTGACTTCGGTTTCTTCTACAGCGTGGCTGACGTAACTGGAGTTATTGGTTTCTCTGCAACTGGTGGTATCACTGCAGACTACCCAGTACGTATCGTTACTATGAAGCGTGCTGACTACGATCACCTTAACGAGGCTGGTCTTCTTGCTAACTACAACGAAGTAGTAAAATATTTGAACAAGTAATCATTTGTTCTTCGATAAAAAAAAGGGCTGTCATCGACAGCCCTTTTTAGTTACTAGATACTAACGACGAGTGACTAGAGTAGTGACTAATGAAATAGTTGAACAGTATTTAATCAGAACTATACCTCTACACCACCAGTATCTACTCTAGTCACTCGTATCTAGTCACTAGTCACTAACGTCCCTTTCGCCATTGCGGTCATTAATTGCACGGCTCGCTTCATGGTGCGGACGTCGCTGAAGGACATACGCAGGGTCTCGTCTTTCTGATACATTTTTCCAATGTTCGGATTCAACTTGATGAACTCTAATACCAACGTGAAACGATCACTTTGATAATATGGTGAATCCTGATTGGATATGAAGTAACCAATCATCTTGTCGCTCTTCAGTACTAATTTCTCCAACCCTATTTCACGTGCCAACCAACGCAAGCGCATGGTGTCGATCAAGCGAATGGTAGGTGTTGGTATCGGACCAAAACGGTCCTCAAGATTTCGCATGTATTTCTGTAAGTCTTCTTCGTTTTCAATATCATCCAACTCTTTGTAAAGCGCAATACGCTCGGTAATACTGGATACATAATCATCCGGAATCAAAATCTCAAAATCGGTCTCTAGAATCGTTTCCTTCACATAAGACTTATTCTTCTTCTGCTCATCTTCATATAAGTCTTTGAAGAACTCTTGCTTTAACTCATCAATGGCTTCATTCAAGATTTTTTGATACGTCTCGAATCCTATGTCATTGATAAATCCGCTTTGTTCTCCGCCCAACAAATTACCCGCGCCACGGATATCAAGGTCGCGCATTGCGATATGCAATCCTGAACCTAAATCACTGAACTGCTCAATGGCCATCAATCTCTTTTTACTGTCGCTTGGCAACAAATGAAGTGGAGGAGCAATTAAATAGCAAAATGCCTGCTTGTTGTTTCGTCCTACGCGGCCGCGCAATTGGTGAAGATCGCTCATGCCAAAATGATGTGCATCATTGATGATAATCGTATTCGCGTTCGAAATGTCAATACCACTTTCTACAATGGCGGTGCTCACTAACACGTCATAAACTCCTTCAATGAAATTGGTCATCACTTCTTCTAATTCTTCACCGCCCATTTGACCATGCCCGATGCCCACGCGCACGTCAGGACATACACGTTGGATCATTCCAGCAAGATCTTTGAGGTTTTGAATACGATTGTGTACGAAAAAAACTTGACCACCACGCTGCACTTCATAGCTGATGGCATCTCGAATTACTTCTTCATTGAAACTATGAATTTCTGTTTGAATAGGGTGGCGATTAGGCGGCGGCGTTTGCATGATACTCAAGTCGCGAGCACCCATCAATGAAAATTGTAATGTTCTTGGAATCGGCGTCGCTGTAAGCGTTAGCGTATCCACATTAGCCTTCATCGTTTTCAATTTATCCTTCACAGCGACACCAAACTTTTGCTCTTCATCAATCACCAACAAGCCCAAATCTTTGAACTTTACTTTCTTTCCGACTAAGGCGTGCGTACCAATCATGATATCGATCTCACCCATCTCTAGTTTTTTCAAAGTATCACTCACTTGCTTCGCTGTCTTGAATCGATTGATGTAATCCACCTTCACAGGGAAATCTTTTAATCGCTTCGAAAAACTCTTGTAATGTTGAAGTGAAAGAATAGTGGTTGGAACAAGCACTGCTACTTGCTTACCGTCTGTCGCTGCTTTGAACGCTGCACGAATCGCAATTTCTGTTTTTCCAAAACCAACATCTCCACAAACTAAGCGATCCATTGGTGAAGTTTGTTCCATGTCTTCTTTTACAGCCTGCGTTGCCTTCAGCTGGTCTGGAGTATCTTCATACATAAACGATGCTTCCAATTCCGTTTGCATGTAAGAATCGGGAGTGAATTGAAAACCATGTGTAGTCTTGCGTTTCGCATAAAGTTTGATCAAGTCAAAAGCAAGCTCTTTCACTTTTGTCTTGGTCTTGCGCTTCAAATTCTGCCAAGCATTGCTGCCTAATTTGTCGGTGGTTGGCGCAGTTCCATCTTTTCCGACAAACTTCGAAATGCGATGTAAACTGTGAATACTCACGTATAAAATATCTCCCCCTTTATAGGTGAGACGAATCGCTTCTTGCTCTTTTCCATTGACATCAATCTTCTGTAAGCCGCTGAATTGGCCGATTCCATGGTCGATGTGAACTACATAATCTCCTGGCTGCAATGACATAATTTCTTTTATTGTCAATGCTTCTTTGCTCTTCTTAAATCCTTCTTTTAATCGGAAGCGATGATATCGTTCGAAGATTTGGTGATCGGTGTAGAGCAAAATTTTCGAACCACGATCTACAAATCCCTCACTAAATTCTATTTGAATTTGATGAAAAAATACTTTGTGATTTTTGTCTTCAAAAATTTGATGCAGTCGCTCCATTTGTTTCGACTGGCCCGCAACAACAATATTTGTATAACCTTGCTTGTCATTGTTGGCTAGGTTTTCACCCAACATGTCGAAGTTCTTGTTGAATGCAGGTTGTGGCATCATATCGTAGTCGATGACTTTCGATTCTACGAACTTTCTCAAGCCTCCAAATTCAACAACTGCTTTCTGATTGAGTATACGTAAGAAATCTTCTTTCGCTGTATAAAGTGCTTCTGGTTTATCGTGTTTTAGGACGGTGCCTAATTTGTCATATTGTGTTTGCGCCTTCTCTAATTCTTTTGTGAATTGTTCTAGAGTGGTAGGCAAGTCACGCGTCCATACTACAGCATCATCCGGAATAAATTCAATGAGATTGATGCGATCTTCTTCGGTTTGGCGATTGCTCACATTGGGAACAACCGTGGCCTTCGTCATCTTATTTACAGAAAGCTGAGTAGCAGGATCAAACTTTCGAATCGACTCTACATCATCTCCGAAAAGCTCAATTCTGTAAGGATATTCATAAGAATAAGAGTACACGTCCAAGATGCCTCCACGCACAGCATACTGACCCGGTTCGTAAACGTAGTCTACTTTTTCAAAACCAAAATCTTGAAATATTTCATCTACAAATTCAAGAGAAATTTTGTGACCTACTTCAATATCGAAAGTGCTTTTCGCCATTTCTTTTTGTGTCACTACTTTTTCGGCGATGGCCTCACCGTAAGTAATGATCACAGCGCCGGCAGATCTTTTCTGGATTTCATTCAACACCTCCGCGCGCATCGCCACATTGGCGTTTTCAGTTTGCTCTACTTGGTAAGGAACGCGCGCACTTCGTGGAAAGAATAAGATGTGATTCTTTCGCATCTTGATGATATCTTCTTCTTGAAGTATCGCTCCATCTTCTGCACGTTCTTGGAATGGGAAAACAATATTTTCCAAATCATTGAGGAAGTATGCCGCGGTTTCTTTGTCTTCCAAAATGAAAACGGTGGTCTTATTGGTTTTTTCCAAAAAACCATTCGCGAGCAACGCTGCCGCAGCTCCAACCACGCCTTTCAGATGGACCTTTCCTCCCTTTTCATTCAATGCAGCGGTCAATACATCCAGTGATGGATGATTTTTATAGTGTTCTTTTAATTGCGAAAGATTCATATTGCTGTAAATGCATAAAAGCACAAAACAACCCCACCGGGGGTTATTATGTGCGAAACATTGCAAAGGTAGTCAAGGTTCATATTGTTCATTCCCGCTTAATTTAGCCGCGCAAATGCAAGCAAGTATCCCTATCGATTGGTCGCAATGGCAAGCGATTATTGAACTTCCTCAATGGAAGGGCTTTCGTATGCTTTGGCGGCCCAACAGCGAACGGCCGATGCTGGCCCTTGGAGCGCGCGCCACTACTCATGATGTAGGCGATTCTAAACTCAAAGGACATTGGTGGTTTGGGTACATTTCATATGATTTGAAAAATCATTTTGAAAAGCTTGAAACGCGAATTCCCCATCCCATGGGCTTTTCAGATGTGGCTTTCTTCTCGCCCGAGTTGCTAATAGAATTCAGCGGCAGCTCTTGGAAGCCAGTGATCGACTATACCGACGGTTCGTGGATTGATTTTTTTGGAAAAAATTGTTCGACCTCCGCATCACAAGATAAGCCGAAGTGGGAGCCTCTTCAAACCGCCGACCACTACAAGTCTATAGTGAATCGTTTGAAACAACATATTCAAATGGGCGACATCTATGAGGTAAATTATTGTCAAACATTTGAAGCTCGCTACGAATTAGAAAAACCATTTTCTCTTTTTCAAAAAATAAATAATCATACGCAAGCGCCATACGCAGCCTATCTCCAGTGGAATCAACATCACGTATTATGTGCTTCTCCGGAGCAATTCTTATCGAAGAAAGGAAGTAAGTTAGTTTCTTCACCCATCAAAGGGACTATCAAAAGAGGCGTGAATGTGGAAGAGGATGAACAACTTAAAATACAATTACTCCACGATCCAAAAGAGCGTGCGGAGAATGTGATGATTGTAGACCTTGTTCGAAATGACTTGTCACGCTTAGCTTCCAAGGGCTCTGTAAGAGTGGACGAGTTATTCGGCATCTATAGTTTTAAAACGGTGCATCATATGATATCCACGATTTCTTGCGAGATGAAAGAAGATTATTCGCTTCGCGAAATATTGAATGCCACGTTTCCCATGGGTTCTATGACAGGTGCGCCGAAGATTCGAGCGATGCAACTGATTGATGAATATGAGTCTGCAAGTCGCGGAGTCTATTCTGGCTCATTAGGTGTGATTACTCCTGAAGGGGATATGGATTGGAATGTGGTGATTCGCACATTGCTTTATGATGAGGAAATAAAAATGATTCGTTGTACTGTTGGCGGCGCGATCACTTCACTTTGCGACGCGGAAAGCGAATACCAAGAATGTCTTCTCAAAGGAAAGGCAGTGATGCACCTTCCGTTTGACTAGCTTTGTAACATGCATCTTTCAACCGCCGAAAAATTACTTCAACGATTTGAGCTCATTTGCTCTCACAGATTTGCACTCAATCGCCAAACAAAAGTGGTGGTGGGTGTAAGCGGCGGAATGGATAGTATGGTGTTGCTTTTCTTATTACATCGTATTCAAGTTCCGGTGGTCGTTGCGCATGTAAATTATCAGTTACGTGAAAATGATTCGTTGCTTGATGAGCAAACGGTAGTAGAGTTTTGTAAAAAAGAAGGAATCAAGCATTTTGTAAAGCGCGTCCCCGGGCATGTTTGGAAAGATGGTAATCTTCAAGCCATTGCGCGTGACATCCGTTATGATTTTTATCGAGAGGTACTCGAAGCTGAACACGCTTCCTATATCGCTACTGCGCATCACGCAGGTGATCAAATTGAGACGTGGATGCTTCAATGGCTGCGTGGTGATTATCCACTGGTGCCTTTTGGTATGAATGCTCAAAACGGGGAGGTCATTCGGCCGTTGTTAGAATTTTCAAAACAAGAAATAGATTGGCTCGCAGATGGGTTTACTATTCCCTGGCGAATGGATGCCTCTAATTTGAAGAGTGATTATGCACGGAATAAAATTCGCAATCAAATCTTGCCATTACTCAGAGAAATTCAACCTGGTGTTGATGGGATGATAGAAAGAGCACATAACTCGAATGTCTTGATTCACGATTTCATTATGTCTCGATTGGGTGCGGAATGCAATGATCATTTGCAAGCGCAGGAAGATCAGATCTTAGTGAAGCATAGTGTGCTGCAAGATGATGGCTATGATGAAATGCGCCTTTCATATATCGCATTGAAATTGGGATGGAGCTATCAAGAAGGTTCTGCATGGCATGCATTAATGAACGCTATTCCGGGTAAACGCATCGTTTATAAAATGGGCGAAGTGTGCAAGGTGCGCGAGGGATTGAAGATATACTACGGCTCGGCAGAAATGGAGGAAGAGGTGGAAATAGAAATTTCCGATGTCGCAGTACCAAAGCATTTTTCTAAAAATAAAGATGTGGTCTACTTGGATAAAGCGAAGGTGACCTTGCCTTTAGAAATTAGAAAATGGGAAAGCGGAGATGCCTTTCATCCTTTAGGAATGCAAGGAAAAAAGAAGGTGAGTGATTTCTTGATTGGGGAAAAGGTGGAGTTGAAAGACAAGTCAAAGGTGCATGTTGTGACCTCCGGAGGAGAAATTTGTTGGATCGTAGGAATGAGGATTGACGAGCGTTTCAAGATAACAGAAGAGACAGAGCAGGCCATCCAATTGCGGAAAAAATGAAACCCTTTAGGTTCACGCCGCGTTATAAGGGTGAACCTAAGATTTAAACATGAAGTCAGACACACCGCAAGAAAATATTAAGAGCTTTAATATTGAAAAAATGGCCTTTCGCACAGATGATGTACTTGATACACAACGTGCTCGAATAAAGAGAAAGGCACATCTTCTAAGAGCAATGGCCTTAGAGGGTATTGATCAAACAGAAATTATACTAACATTTCAAGATGACATAGAGTTGCGCACACTCCGCACAAGAGTAGTCGCAACGGGTGATGACAGCATTGTGTTATTGCATGGTCAATCTCTTCCAATTCATTGTATATTGGACGTCGAATTTGTAGGCTCAGAGCGTTAAGATTCCCTAACAGGAAGTCTCTGAGAATCCAACGATTATTTTATTAATTTCCCACATAATGTAAGGACTCCGATGTTTTCGGGGTCTTATTTTTGTTGTGGAAATCCAATTATTTTTTTGATTAGTGGAAATCTAATCTTCGTTGGGTAGCTAAATTTGAACGAAATGAATTTTACGATCATGCAGAGATATTATTCGCTTTTTATTGCCTTAGTCTTTTCTACAGTACTAGGTATTTCAAATTCATCCGCACAAATTGTGGATCCGGTACAATGGAAATTTACAGCTTCGAATGTTAATGACGAGGAAGTGGATATAACTGCTACTGCGTCTATCGAATCAAAGTGGCACGTTTATGCACTCAAGGTTTCAAACGATCCCAATGCAATCGGTCCAATCCCTACGGAATTAAAGCTCACAGCTGCTAGTACCTATACTAAATCTGGTGGTACAAAAGAAGGCTTGAAATACATCACTCATTTCGATCCTAATTTCGAAATGGACCTCAATTATTTTGAGAATAAAGCGGTTTTCATTCAACGTATCAAACGTAAATCTCCTGCAGCATTTGAAGTGGCTGGAGTATTAGAATACATGGCGTGTGATGAAAGCAAATGTATTTTTCCTGATCCGGTAAAATTCACTGTGAAAATTGCAGAAGTGGGTGCGAAAGAAGAAGTAGTTGATGAAGCATCAACAACGGCGTCTGAGGCGACTTCTGGAATTCTTGCACCGGTAAAATGGAGTGTAAATTCTGTGAAGGTTGAAGAAGGTGTTTACGATATTATTTTCACTGCAAACATTGATCAAAATTGGCATTTGTATTCTCAATTTTTACCAAGCAATGAAGGTCCGGTTGCAACCACTTTCAAGATTGAAGCGCCTGCGAATGTTCAACTTGTTGAAGGTGTAAAAGAAGGAACACCAACGAAGAAATATGATCCAAACTTTATGATGGATGTCAATTTCTTTTCCGGAAAAACTTCATTCACTCAACGCGTGAAAGTGACGGATAACAAGGCGTCTGAAGTAAAAGCCAGTGTAAACTTCATGGTTTGTGATGATGAAAAATGCTTGCCGCCGACAGATGTAAACTTCAAAGTAAATCTTGCTACAGGCCTCGGAGAAGTAATTGATCCATTGCAAACAAATGCTGCCACAACTACCCCAGGAAAATTCCAATATAAGTTGGATGGTGTAGATGTGTCTGAACCTCTTGTAAAAGATTGCGTTGAGATTGTAGCTGCACCAGATGCAAGTCTTTGGGAGCTATTTATTCTTGGTTTCCTAGGCGGTTTGGTGGCCTTGCTTACACCTTGTGTATTCCCTATGATTCCTTTGACAGTAAGCTTCTTCACGAAGGGTAGTGAGAATAAGAGACAAGGAATCATCCGAGCGGTGACTTATGGTCTTTTCATTTTCGGGATTTATCTTTTGTTGAGTTTGCCATTCCACTTGTTTGATCAAATCGATGAAAACATCCTCAATAATATTTCTACCAACGTTCCATTGAATGTGGCATTCTTCATCATTTTTGTGGTGTTTGCTATTTCGTTTTTTGGATATTTTGAAATCACACTTCCATCTGGATTTGCGAATAAAATGGATAACGCTTCTAATGTTGGTGGTCTGATTGGAACTTTCTTCATGGCTGTTACACTCGCGATTGTTTCCTTCTCGTGCACTGGTCCTATCTTAGGTTCATTGCTTGCAGGTTCGCTTGCAAAAGATGGTGGAGCTATACAGCTAACAGCGGGTATGGGTGGATTCGGATTGGCGCTGGGGATTCCATTCGCGATTTTCGCGGCGTTTCCTGGTATGCTAAAGTCACTTCCAAAATCAGGTGGTTGGTTGAATTCTGTGAAAGTAGTTCTTGGATTCTTGGAATTGGCACTCGCTCTGAAGTTCTTGTCACAAGCTGATTTAGTGGATCACTGGGGAATATTGAAGTATGAATTATTCGTTGGATTATGGGTAGTGATTTTCGCGCTCATGGCACTTTATATTTTCGGAAAAATCAAATTCCCGCATGATAGTCCATTGAAAAAATTAAGCATCTTCAGAATTGGATTCGGGGTGCTTGTCATCTCTTGGGTGATCTATCTCGCTTCTGGTTTTAGATATGATGAGCGTTATAATACTTATCATAGTTTGACCTTGTTAAGCGGTTTAGCGCCACCTGTTGGCTATTCATGGATGTATCCAAAAGATTGCCCTCACAATCTCGATTGCGAGCATGATTATCAATTGGCAATAGAACGCGCACAACGCGAAAACAAACCACTGTTTGTTGACTTCACGGGATATGCATGTGTAAACTGTCGGAAGATGGAAGAGCACGTGTGGATTGATCCAACGATCTTGGCAAAACTATCAGAGGAATTCATAGTAGTTTCATTGTATGTTGATGATCGCAAAGAACTTCCAGCAGAGCTTCAAGAGACGTACACTTATGAAGTGAATGGAGTGAAAAAGACAAAAGAAATTAAGACTTACGGAGATCGTTGGGCTGCCTTCCAAATTGCATCGTTCAATAGCAATGCGCAGCCGCTCTACGCGATACTTTCCCCAGATGGTAAGCTCTTGAACACACCAGTAGGTTATACACCTGCAATTGCAGAGTATGACGCGTGGTTACAGTGTGGTCTTGACGCCTTCAAGAATAAATAGTACAAGTGACAATCCATTGTAGACAATTCACCCGCAAGCGCGGGTGAATTGTCACTTTTTTTCCGTTTCTTCGTAGAATCATTATGGGTTCTGCAAGACACATCACTGCTTTTTTTGTTCTCTTTCTATTCGCTGCAGCTGCGTGGGGACAGAAGACTATTGTGTCGGGTAAAATAACAGATGCTCAAACGAAGGAGCCCATTCTTTTTGCTCCCGTTTTTTTTGTTGGAACAAAGTCAGGAGCTACCACCGACGAAAACGGTGAGTACCGGATCGAAACCTATTACAGCAGTGATTCATTGAGATGCACTTCTGTTGGTTATCAAATGATGACTAAAAAAGTCAAGCAAGGAATTACGCAAGTTGTCAATTTTGAATTATCTCCTATCGGCGAACTGAAAGAAATTGTCATTCGTCCGGATGAAGGTCCGAATCCTGCGATCGCGCTAGTAAAAAATGTGCTTCGCAACAAGAAAATCAACAACAGAGAAAAGTTAGATGCTTACGAATACGAGGCCTATAACAAGGTTGAATTCGATCTGAATAATATTACAGCTGAATTTCAAGAAAGAAAAATATTCAAGCCTTTCGCCTTTGTTTTCGAAGGAGTAGACACTACGCAAGAGAAGCCATACTTGCCGGTATTCATGACAGAGTCACTTTCCGATTATTATTTCAGACGCGATCCAAAGAATTCGAAAGAGATTATCAAAGCCACTAAAGTGAGTGGTGTAGAGAATGAGAGTATCAATCAGTTTTTAGGAGATATGTATCAAAACGTCAACATCTACGATAACGAGATTGTGGCGTTTGGCAAGAGTTTCACGAGTCCTATTTCTGCATACTGCTTAGGCTTTTATGACTATGACTTGATTGATAGTGCTTATATCGGTAATAAGTGGTGCTACAAATTGCAATTCTTTCCCAGACGAAAACAAGAGCTTTTATTTTTCGGAGAAATGTGGGTAAACGATTCGACCTACGCGATTAAAAGTGTAGAAGCGACCATCGCGGAAGGAGCGAATATCAATTGGATCAGAGAGTTTCAAGTAAAGCAGGAATATGATGAGGTAGAAGATGAAGTGTGGATGCTCACGAAAGATGAATTGCTGATTGATTTTAATATTAGTGATAAAAAAATGGGAGTGTATGGTCGAAAGACCGCCACCTACAAAGGTTTTGTGATCAATAAACCTAGACAGTCAGAATTCTATAAGGGCGTATCGGATATCATAGTGATGGAAGATTCCGGGGATAAGGATGAGGAATTTTGGAATCAATCGCGGCACGTAGAACTTACCGATAAGGAATTGCAGATCTATCACATGGTAGATACATTGAAAAATTTGCCACAGTTTAGAACCGTTGCGAATATTCTTACGCTATTTGTTTCTGGGTATAAGGTGATTGGTCCTGTCGAATTAGGTCCATACTATACGTTCTATAGTTTCAATCCCGTTGAAGGAAATCGTTTTCGATTAGGAGGTCGCACTAGCAATGCGTTTAGTAAACGCATCATGTTGGATGGTTACCTCGCCTACGGCACGCGTGATGAGCGTTTCAAGTATGGTGGTGGTTTGATTTATATCATGAAAAAGAATCCACGAATGGCCTTTGGTATGAGTGGAAAGCGAGATATGGAACAGCTGGGTCAAGCCGATGGTGCGTTTCGAGAAGACAACGTATTGAGCTCCTTATTCCGAAGAAATCCCGCCAATAAACTAACGGATGTCACGGAGGCTACTGGTTATTTTGAACGTGAATGGTTGTATGGTTTTAGTAATAAATTAATCTTCACACATCGTGTGTTAAAGCCAGCGGGAGATAAGTATCGCTATGTTCGATTTGAACCACAATTAACCGATCAACAGCAAGTCAACTTCTTGATTACTTCAGAAGTTACCCTCTATACGCGCTTCGCATACAAGGAAAAATTTGTTTACGGTGAATTCGAACGTGTGAGTCTTGGTACTACGTATCCCGCAGTGGAAGTGCTTTACAGCTATGGCATTCCCAATGTGTTGGGCAGTGGGTTTGAGTACCAGCGTTTAATTACTCGTGTATCAGACAAGACAAGATTTGGTCCGTTTGGTTATATGAATGTGACAGTTGAAGCAGGAAAGATTTTTGGAAATCTTCCATATCCGTTGTTGATGATGCACCAAGGAAACGAGACCTTCTTCTACGATGAGAGTTCGTACAATACCATGAACTTTTTTGAATTCGTAAGTGATGAGTGGGCGAGTGTATGGGCAACGTATCACGCGGAGGGATTGGTCTTGAATAAGATTCCGATCATGCGTCGTTTGAAGTGGCGTGAGGTAGTAAGTGCAAAAGCTTTGGTGGGAGGCTATGATTTGAAAAATGATTTGATACTTTCCCGTGACTTTAATTACGATGGCAAGCCAGACATTTATACGCTCAGCAGACCATATGTGGAGGCTGCAGTCGGTATAGAAAATATTTTCAAAGTCTTGCGCATCGACGCCCTCTGGCGTCTCTCATATTTGGATAATCCCAACATTGTGCGCTTCGGTATCCGAGCAAAATTCCAAGTCGACTTCTAGTGCTTTCGGCTAATGGCTGTTGGTTATCGGCTTGTGGTGAATGGCTTGATGAATCCCGAATCCCGAATTTCGAGATTCGATATTATTTCTCATTTCCGAGGATTCCTTTGTGAGTTGGAATGGGGGCCATTAATTAGACATGAAAAGATCAAATAGGGCTATGAGTGTTTCATCAAGAACATTGGCTTGGAGTACATTTGGGTGCACTAAATTGTTTGATATATGCGAATAATTGTAACCGCCATTTTTACTTGGCTTCTGTCTTTTTGTTCTTATGCTCAACTTTCATCTGGTACTATCGCACCTGATTTTG
>JAIXWP010000048.1 GCA_027491215.1 Flavobacteriales bacterium
ATCAATGTGTAGATACAGACAATATCATTATATCTGTAAATGGTCTACCAACTGTCAATGCTGGTAATAATCTTACCCTTTGTAACCAGCCAATTGTTGAGGTCTTGACGGGCTTTAGCCCTACGACCGGTGGAACAGGCACTTGGTCAGGACCAGGTATCACGAATGCGAACGGACAATTTACGAGCCCTGGTGTTGGTACATATTGGGTGTATTACGAATTTACTGCAGGAGGAAATGCTTGTTCAAATATTGACTCTATTCAAATCACTGTGAATCCTCCTGTGATTGCAAATGCTGGTCCGAATCAAACTTTTTGTTTGAATGACGCGCAGACAGTATTTGCGGGAATTAATCCTCCAACTGGAGGTACATGGTCAGGAACAGGCATCACCAATTCCTCAACCGGACTATTTAATCCTCAAATAGCAGGTGTTGGAACCTATACCTTGACATTGCAAAACGGACAGGGGACTTGTTTTACACAAGACCAAATGCAGGTGACAGTTCTTGGTTTGTCCACTGTGATAGCAGGACCAAATCAAACACTTTGTGGAAATGCATTGCCATTCAACATGGCAGGCTATACTCCAGCGACTGGTGGTACTTGGGAGGGTACCGGAATTACGAATGCTCAGCTGGGCTCTTTTAACCCTAGTATTGGCGCGGGTAGTTATAACATTTTCCTGTGGTATGAAGATCCATTGACTGGTTGTAGTGATACTTCTTACAAAACAGTAACAATATCACCAGTACCAAATGCCAACTTCACGGTGGCACCGCTTGGTTGCACAAATGCTCAAGTCGATTTGACAAATACTACTACAGGTGCAACTGGATATGAATGGACTATGGGTAATGGAGATATCGTTACCGGTATTGATCCGTTCTACATTTATCCAGATGAGGGAATTTTTTCTATTCAGCTAGTAGCATCTAATGGGTTTGGTTGTCGCGACACGATCGTTCAAAACAATGAAATAATAGATCCACCTAGTGCATCTTTCAATCTATTGCCAGCCGAAGGTTGCGCTCCATTGAATGTTTCATTTGAGAATCAATCTGTGGGACAATACTTAACCTACGATTGGGATCTTTCATTGATCATTTCTACTGATCAAACCCCGCAGGCTATCATTTATCCTCAAGGCGATGACGTAGTAGAGTACCCAGTGAGTTTGACAGCATCCAATTTCTGTGGGACAAGCACTGACAACGACATCGTAACAGTAAATCCTCAACCGATTGCAGGTTTTGGAACTAATATGGATGTGTTTTGTAGCCCTTTCACAGTTGTGTTTAACAATACTTCAACTGGAAATCCGGATACATTTGAGTGGGATTTTGGAGATGGTACTCCAAATATTTTCGTTGAAGAACCAATTAATCACGTGTTTTTTGCAGACACTATTCCAGTAGATTACACTATTCATTTATATCTTTCAAACGAGTGCGGTGTAGACACGACTGAATACACCATCACTGTTTTGCCGAATACCGTAACAGCTTTCTTCAATACTAACATAACAGAAGGATGTTCTCCATTGAGCGTTGAGTTTACTGATTTCAGCGAGGGTGGAAATCAGTTGCAATACGATTTTGGGGATGGTAATTTCACAGGAATTGCTAATCCTACTCATATTTTCAACAATCCTGGTTTTTACACCATTTATCAATATGTAGACAATGGTTGTTCTTATGATACAACAGAAATAACCATAGAAGTTTTTCCTTCACCGACCATTGATTTCATCGCAGATGACCCCACAGTTTGTGCAAATGAAGGTATTCAGTTTACACCAGAAATTGTAGATGTTGTTTCTATTTCATGGGACTTTGGTGATGGGGGTACTTCAAACATTTCTTCACCAATCCACGTTTTCCCAAATGCTGGACAGTTTAATGTAACAGCATCTGCTGTGAGCGATAATTTGTGTACCGCTTCTGTGACGAATCCAGTGACAGTCTATGCGCCGCCTGTTGCAGGATTTACGATTCCGGACCAGGTTGGATGTAGCCCATTCAATGCATGTTTTACCAATTCATCGGCAGGTGGTCTATTCTATGAATGGGATTTTGGTGATGGTAATACAGCAAATACACCAAGCGCATGTAATGAATATACAAACTTCACTGCAGCACCTCAATTGTATACCGTTCGACTAATTGCTCAAAATCTACAATTGTGCACGGATACATTAGAAATTGATATTGTCGTGAGTCCACAGCCAGTGGCATCTTTTGCACTTTCGAGCATTGAATCATGCACGTTCCCTGTGAATGTACAAACATCAAATAGTTCGAGCTATGCAAATGGGTATTCGTGGATTGTGGATGGTGATGTAATATCTGACTTAACGAATACCAATTTTGATGTTTCTAGTGTTGGAGGACATTCTGTCCAACTGGTTGCTTCCAATCAATATGGTTGTTCTTCAATCGCTACTTCTTCGTTTACTGTGCACCCATTGCCACAACTTCAAATTGATGCATTTCCTTATGAAGGATGTGAAGATTTAGATGTACAATTCGCTAATTTGACCACGGGTGCAGTTGATTATATCTGGGATTTTGGTGATGGTAACCAGAGTAACGATCCGATTCCATCGCACACATATACCGATCCAGGGATATATGTGGTCACCTTAATTGCAACATCAGATCAAGGATGCACTGAGTTTATTGAGCTCGGTGACTTTATCAGTGTTTATGACATTCCTCAAGCATATTTTATTCCTGATCCAAGAGAAACAACCATCTACGAACCAACGATTCAATTCTTAAACCTGAGTACAGGAGCCACCGAATATCTCTGGAACTTTGGTGATGGAAGAGGCAGCGATGTTCAGTTTCCTCTTTACACATACGAAGAAGGCGGGGTGTATGACATTACACTAACGGTCACTTCTGGTGCAGGTTGTTCTTCTACTCACGTAGATAGAATTGTAATCCAAGATATATTCAACATTTATGTGCCCAATATCTTCACGCCTGATGATGATGGAATAAATGAAGTCTTTTTGCCAATTATGACAGGAAAATCATTCATTGAAAGATATAAATTCCAAATTTTTGATCGTTGGGGCACAGTCATCTTCGAAACCAATGATCCAGAACTCCCTTGGGTCGGTGAGGTAAGAGGTGGAGACCACTTCGCTAAAGATGAAGCATATAACTGGCAAGTAACTGTACAGTTGAAGGGCGTGGATAAGGAAAGAATTTACTCAGGGCACGTAATTTTAGTGCGTTAAAAAGTTTGACTACCTTTGAGCACATTACAATTTGACCATGTGGCGCGAAATTGACAACAAATTAACCCGTGAATTCCGATTTAAGGACTTTCAAGAGGCATTTACATTTATGACCCGAGTATCGTTCATTGCGGAAAAACAGAACCATCATCCAGCGTGGTTTAACGTATACAATTACGTTAGAATCGAGTTGAGTACGCATGATGCCGGCGATGTTATTACAGATAGAGATCGAAAGCTCGCTTTAGCAATAGATGAAATTCTTCAATAGCCTATTGTTGGCTATTTTTTTATTTCTTAGATAAAAAGGTTATTCCTCTTCGATGGAATGACCTACTTTTGTGCCGCTTTTAGAAAAAGATTCTGAAAGCAAAGACAACTTGCAAAAAATGATCGATACATTGGAAAAGGCTAACGTTGCCTCTTTAACAGGTCGCATGTCGACCTTCGACCACGAACAAGTGGTATTCTGTCAAGACAAATCAACAGGTCTCAAAGCAATCATTGCAGTTCATAACACAGTCCTCGGTCCCGCAGTAGGTGGCACACGTATGTGGGCTTATGGAAGTGAGGAAGATGCTATTACAGACGTTCTGCGTCTTTCTCGAGGCATGACTTACAAAAACGCTCTTGCTGGTTTAAATATTGGTGGAGGTAAAGCAGTCATCATCGGTGATGCGAGAACTGATAAAAATGAAGCACTTCTTCGCCGATTCGGAAAGTTCGTAGACGGATTAGGGGGTAAATACATTACCGCTGAAGACGTTGGAATTTCCACAAAAGATATGGAATTTGTAAAAATGGAAACGGACCATGTGGTTGGTTTGCCAGACTATCTAAATGGTGGTGGAGACCCATCTCCAGTCACAGCTTACGGTGTTTACATGGGAATGAAAGCTTCTGTTAAGGAGCTCACAGGAAATGATTCATTAGCTGGGAAAAAAATAGTTGTTCAAGGCGTTGGTCACGTTGGTGAGTATCTAGTTTCTCATTTGGTAAAGGAAAACGCAGAAGTAGTGATTGCCGATATCTATGAAGATCGTGTAAAGGCCGTGGTTACTAAGTATGGTGTGAGAGCCATAGACGTTAAGGATGTTTATGATGAGAAAATGGACATCTACAGTCCATGTGCTTTAGGAGCTACAATCAATGATGAAACCCTAGCAAAATTAGGATGTAGCATCATTTGCGGAGCTGCCAACAATCAACTTTCCAACGAACAAATACATGGAGCAAAAGTGCAAAAGAAAGGTATTCTATATGCACCAGACTACTTAGTAAATGCCGGTGGAATTATTAATTGTTATTGGGAAATCATTGGATACAGCAGAGAAGCTGCACTAGCTCAAGCAGAAGGCATTTACGCTAAAACACTTGAGATTTTCAATAAATCAAAATCAGAAAATATTCCAACATACTTGGCCGCTAATCTCCTTGCTGAGGCGCGCATTCAAGCAATCGGAAAAGTAAAGTTGTCATATTAATATATCATTTAAAAATTAAGCTATGCTAAACAGAAGGCACATAAGGATTAAAGTTCTCCAAATCCTCTTTGCCTATTACAGCGATGAGAAGCCAGACGTAGTCGCTTACGAGAAAATGTTGTTTGAAAGCGTAGATCGTTTTCGTGAGCTTTATTTATCGTTCATCCTTCTTATGGGTGAAATGCAAGGCTTGGCAATCGAAAAAATTGAAGCAGGGATGAATAAAAAACTCCCTACTCATGAAGACCTTCATCCAAATACTAAGTTCGTTACTAACTCACTTCTTAGAATTATAGCGAACAGCAAGAAACTGGATAAAGCTTCAAAAGAAATTCACTTACGTTGGGCTGATAATAGAGATTTGCTTAAGCAAATGTTTAAAATGCTAACCGAAACTGAAGACTACAAAGAATATATGGAGTCAAAAGAAAGAGGTTTCGAACACGATCGTGAATACTTGCTTCGTTTTTTCCGTCGTCATCTAGTGAATTATGAATTAATGCATGAATACCTTGAAGATCAAGGGATTTTCTGGAATGATGACTTAGATCTTTCAGCTAGCATGGTTCTCCGTACCATGAAACTAGTAAAGGAAAATGATGATGACCTAGACTTTTTACCACTTTGGAAAGACCCTGAGGATGAAGAACAATTCTGTAAACTTCTTTTCAGAAAAACGCTTTCACTTGGTGAAGAAAACCAAAAGGTAATTTCAGCAAATACACCTAACTGGGAAGCAGATCGCATTGCATTGACAGATATGATTATCTTGAAAATGGCGTTTGCAGAAGCGCAGACATTTGACTCTATTCCAGTAAAAGTTACAATGAATGAATACATCGAGTTATCGAAGTATTACAGCACACCAAAAAGTGCGACATTCATCAATGGAGTGCTTGATACCATTATTCCAAAGATGGTCCATGAAGGAAAAATAAAGAAGATCGGTCGAGGATTGATCGAAGAATAAAATTAAAAGGACTGTAAATACAGTCCTTTTTTATGCTAATGAAAAAGAAACTTATATCCATCGTAGGTCCAACAGGAATAGGGAAGACTGCCCTGGCCATAGAACTTGCGCAGCATTTCAATACTGAAATAATCTCTGCCGATTCACGACAATTTTTTCACGAATTGAAAATAGGCGTTGCTCGACCAACCGATGTAGAACTTGCTGGAGCTCCTCATCACTTCATAGCCCATAGATCGATTGAGCAAGAATATAGCGCAGGTATGTTTGCCAAAGATGCCAGAACAAAAATTGATGAGTTGCATCAATCTAATGATGTTGTTATTATGGTAGGCGGAAGTGGCATGTATGTAGATGCAGTTTTGAAAGGCTTAGATGATTTGCCATCCGACTCATCAACAAGAGCCGCGCTCAATGAGGAGTTAGAAAATTCTGGACTTGTTGCTTTACAAGAAAAACTGAAAGAAAAAGACCCAGAGTATTTTCAAAAAGTTGATATCTCAAATCCGCATAGAGTAGTGAGAGCGTTGGAAGTTATTGAGGTTTCTGGTAAAAAATTCAGCGAGTTGCGAAGTGGGAGTCAACAAGAGCTTCCATTTGATTCCATTGTGTTTTGCTTGACTGCTGAAAGAGATTTTTTGTATGATAGAATTAATAATAGGGTAGATGCTATGCTCCATGCAGGACTCTTAGATGAAGCCAAATCTCTTTACAGTAAAAGACATTTACAATCATTGAATACAGTCGGATACAAAGAAATCTTCGAATACTTTGACGGAACTTGTACTCTTGATTTTGCAATTGATAAAATAAAACAACACTCTCGCAATTACGCGAAGAGACAAATCACATGGTGGAAACGAGACCAGTCAATCTCCTGGATTCACGCCGATGCCAAATCAAGTCCTTCGAAACAAGTGCTTGACTCATTGAGGTAAAGCTTATCCCTCCATCGATTCTGAATTCGACTTCGTATTCTTTCTCTTAAAGAGTGAGGCGTCGAGTTTGCCGAATTTCCAAGAAAGTTGAATTCTCCAAAGCTGTGGATCTCTTCTTCTAAAAGTATCTTGTACAAAAAATTCAGATTCACTGTGCGTACGAGTAATTCTTGTTCTAAGTACATCGGAAATACTAAAAGTGATCGAAGCATTTTTATTCTTCAAGAAATTCTTTTTTAAAGAAAGGTCTAACCCATAAACTGGCTCTACATAGCCCTGAACTGTATTGTCTGTTCCTCCGAAACCGCCTCGACCAAAACCACCGCCACCGCCACCTCCTCCAAATCCGCCGCCGCCGCCGCCTCTGCTTCCGCCGCTAACTTCAAGTGCTTTCTTACTAGCATAATCAAATGAAGCAGCAAAGATGAATTCTTTAGGTAACTTCAAGGTCATATTAGATTTTACCCAATAGCTATTCACGTTATTAGTCAAATCTTCAGATAAGTTAGAACCGTCAATTGAAGAGTTATATAGGTTGAAGTTTGTAGTAAGTTCAAGCCATTTCGTAAAGTTATTCTTCAGCACAATTTCAAGACCTGAGGACTGACTATTGCTGGCGTTTGCATATGTGCTAACTACTACATCTCTTTCAAGAATTTCACTGTATTCATTTGACAAGTATCGAATGGTCGTATTTGAAGTATAACGGTAATAGACTGTTGCAATAAACGTATTCTTCTTATTAATCAAGTACTGATATGAAAGCTCCGCGCTATTTGTAAACTCTGGTTTTAAAGAGGGATTACCTCTTGAAACATTCAGGGAATCGCTATAATCCGTAAAAGGAATCAACTGCATAAAACTTGGTCGATTGACACTTCTTCTTACAGCTAACTGAACATCTTGCTTTTCATTTAAAACCCTAGTAATAAAAGCAGAAGGGAAAAGACTAATTGGGAAACTATTTGCAAAGGTCACATTGGTGTCCAATAATTCACCTTTGTAATCACTACTTTC
>JAIXWP010000144.1 GCA_027491215.1 Flavobacteriales bacterium
AGTGCATTACGATATCAGCCCCCATGTCTAGTGGGTTTTGTAAATATGGTGATGCGAAGGTGTTGTCTACCATTGTAATCAACGAATGCTTTTTGCCAATGGCAACGAGCTTCTCAATATCGATGATTTTCATCATCGGATTGGTTGGCGTTTCCAACCAAAGCATTCTTGTTTTGTTATTTACAGTCTTTTCTACGAGTTCTAAATCATGCATGTCGATGAAGTGAAACACGATGCCATAGTGCGCGAAGACCTTGGTGAACATGCGGTAAGTACCGCCATAAAGGTCGTCTGTCGCAATTACTTCATCACCAGGGCGAAGGATTTTTACAATTGCGTCTGCAGCACCCATTCCGCTTGAGAAACAGAGTCCATGAGCAGCATTTTCAAGGGCGGCGAGGCATTTTTCTAGTGCAACGCGAGTAGGGTTTTTTCCTCTAGCGTATGCGTAGCCTTTATGTTGACCTGGAGCTTCTTGAACGTATGTTGAAGTTTGATAGATAGGTGTCATGATGGCACCTGTGGTAGGGTCTGGCTCTTGGCCAGCGTGAATTGCTTTTGTACCGAATTTCATTGTTGTAATGTCTTACTCTTCTCTTCGTTTCGATGTTTGATATATGTCCTAACGACAATTATAGATGTGCTCATAATGAATGCGAGCACGATGTATTCTACATAATCTTTAATCCAAGGAAACTGATTTCCCAAGAAATATCCTATTAAGCTCAATGATGTCACCCATAATGCTCCCCCAATTAAATTGTAAAGCATAAAGTTTTTGAAATCCACTTTGATTACACCAGCAAGTATTGGTGCGAAAGTTCTGATAATTGGAAGGAAGCGTCCCAGGATAAGTGTTTTGCCGCCATGTTTTTCGTAGAATGATCTAGTGACATCCACATATTTTTTCTTGAAAAAAATGGATTCATTTCGATCAAAAACTTTCGGTCCGGTTTTCATTCCAAACCAATATCCGAATAGGCTACCTGCCACTGCTGCAAGGAACATGGAGGAAGTTAGAGTAGTGATATCCACGTCTAGAAGCTCCGGCTGAGTGGAACAAATAAGTCCAGATAAAAAAATCAGCGAGTCTCCTGGCAAGAAGAAGCCGATAAGAATACCGTTTTCTGCGAAAACGATGATTAGAAGAAGCGCCAATCCGCCATAGTGAATGATGGTTTCAGGATTGGAAAGGCCTTTGATTATTTCCCATGCGTCCATTGACGCGCAAGGTAGAAAGAAATGTGTGACAGCGAAAAAGTTTTGAGTGACTTTACTCAGGCCCAGACCTTTGTTCCTTCTGAACAGTTGGAGCAAATTTCAATAGACGAACGGTCTCTAAATACTTGTTTTCTAAATTGTTGGTATTCGTTGTTTTGCCAGATCTCTTTGAAAGATTGTTGTTGTAAATCTCCCATTTGATGTTTTGCATCTTTATCAAAACAGCACGGCACCACTTTTCCGTCCCAAGTAATAACCGCCCCAGACCACATGCGAAGACACTCGTCCTTCATTTTGTTTTTCAGGACAAATAGGCCATCTGCTCTTTTCTTGTAACGACTATATTTTTCGTTGGTTGGAATGAGGGGGTGGTTTTCACGAGGGTCATAAACTTGGGCCGTTTTGAATCGAAGTTCATCGACTCCAAGGTCAATGGCAATTTGTTTTATCGTGTCAATTTCATGTTCATTCGGCTTTACCACTAAGAATTGGAAAATGATATGGGGGGTAGAAGAGTCTAGTTCTTTTTTCCAGTGAATTAAGTTTTTGGTGCCTTCAATTACTTTGTCAAGTGAGCCATGCACGCGGTATTGCTCATAGGTTTCTTGAGTAGCGCCGTCAATCGAAATAATTATTCGATCTAGTCCAGACTCGACAGTTTTTTTTGCGAGTTCAGAATTTAAAAAGTGAGCGTTTGTGCTCGTGCTTGTGTAAATTTTTTTCTCGTGCGCACTGCGAATGAATTGAATAATCTGTGGGTGAATAAAAGGTTCTCCTTGAAAGTAAAAGTTGATGTACACCAAATGCGACTTCATTTCAGCAAGCCATTTTTCAAAATGATTTTCTTTGAGATTTCCGGTAGCTCGGGTGAATTGTTTTAGACCGCTGGGGCATTCAGGACATCCGAGATTACAGGCTGTAGTCGGCTCGATGCTTAGGCTTACAGGACGGCCCCATGGAGCGATAATTCCAAACCATTTTGCGATGTAATAACTGATACCAATCAATGTGGCATTCCAAAATCGGAGTGGCGTCCACTTCGATAAAAGATTGATAGCATCCGTTCGCTTCATGAATGTAAAAAAGCAAATGTAATGTTGTGTAGTAGAATTTGCTTGATATTCGTATTACAAAGGAACGACAACCTTAGCCTACTATGAAATACTTCTACTTGACACTCATTTCAATATTTGTATCACTATCGGGTCATTCTCAAATCAGAGGGAAGATGGTGGATGCCAACAATGGAGAATCATTGGCTTTCGTTGCAATTTATGAAGAAGGCACGTCAGCTGGGGTTTACAGCGACATCGATGGAAATTTCACGATCAATTCTTTAAAGTTAGGGTCTGTGGTTATATTCAAGTTTATTGGTTATAAGCCTATGCGTCTGTCTTATCAAGGCGAGAATCCTTGGTTGGTGAAAATGACACCAGAATATGGAACTATGAAAGAGATAGTGATCCGCCCTGGGGAAAATCCTGCCGAGCGAATTATTAAACGTGCCATTGAAAATAAAGAGAATAATGACCCTGAGAAGAAGTATGCCTTTACTTACGATAGCTACAATAAATTATTCTTCGACTTATTGTCGGATACAGCCACACTTACTCCTGACCTCGCGAAGGACACCGCCTTTCAAAAGGATTTGAAGGATTTATCTACCTTCCATTTATTTTTAGTAGAAACAGTTAGTCAGCGCAAGTTTTTGCCACCAAACAATTCAGAAGAAACCATCATCGCAAATCGAGTGAGTGGTTTGAAAACTGCGGATTTTGCATTGTTGGGAACACAATTACAGTCATTTAGTTTTTATGGTGAGTATGTGGAAATCCTTGCAGCTAAATATTTGAGTCCACTTTCAAAGGGTTCTACGAATAAATATTTATTCATCATCGAGGATACAAATTATGTCAATCAGGACACTGTCTTCACGATTTCATTTCGACCTCGAAAGGGGAAGAATTTTACAGGAATGGAAGGGCAATTATTTATCAATACGGATGGGTATGCCTTACAGAATGTACTTGCGAAGCCGTCCGAACCAGGGCAGGGTTTGAACATTCGTATTCAACAACGGTATGAAAAAATTGACAACAAGGCTTGGTTTCCTGTTCAGTTGAATTCAGATCTAGAGTTGCCGATGCTTCAAATACCAGGTATGAAAGCTGGAGGAGAGGGAAGGTCATATATGCAGAACATTGTGCTAAATCCACCTTTAAGGGCGCGCGAGTTTACACCAGTGACCTTGCAGATGGATAAGGATGCTTACAACAAGCCTGATTCAATCTGGGCAAAGTTTAGAACTGTTGATTTGGATTCACTTGATTTGAAAACATATCATGTCATAGACAGTTTAGGCGATGCAGAAAAGTTGGATGAGAAATTAAAAATTTACAAATCCCTTTTATTGGGGAAAATCCCATTGGGAATCATTGATATTGACCTTGATCGAATAATACGCTTCAACAGTTATGAGGGTTTTCGTGTAGGCGCAGGGATTCATACTAGCGAGCGCTTGTCTCCTTATTACTCTATTGGAGGCTATGGAGCTTATGGATTTAAAGACAAAGCCTGGAAATATGGAGCAGACGCTAAAGTTAATCTTTATAGAAAAAGAGAGGCTTGGATAAAAGCACTGTGGGAAGTAGATGTACGAGAGACTGCGGGAAATCAATTTGTCAAGCCAGGCGTTGGTAGTTTAATTACATCGGATTACTATCCACTCTTTATTTCAAGAATGGATCAGTATCAAAAAATTGAAGGGCAGATTAATGGTAGAGTTTGGAGAAATTTTTCTTTGAATGCTTTTGGAAATGTTCAGTTGGTCAAGCCATTTCAAGGCATTAGTTATAATTCTACTGTTGATGCAAATAGCACGCAGGTTACGGTCAATACCACTGATTTTTCATTAACAGAATTGGGAGGGACATTGCGCTGGGCTCCTGGTGAAAAGCTCGCTCGCGTAGGGGAGAGAGAGATTAGATTATTTGGAAGACTTCCTGTTTTTTGGATCAAGTACACGAAAGGGTTGAGCGGTGTTATGGAGGGGGAGTATTCCTATGATCGTATTGACGCAATGATTGAAAAGAAATTTTTGATTAAAAATTTAGGTGAGCTTTCTACCAAATTAATTGGAGGAAGAGTGAATGCCAATCTTCCTTTGAGTTTACTGTATAATGCTCGTGGTAGCAATACGAATAAATTTAATATCGTAACACCAGAAGGATTTGAGACGATGTTTACAAATGAATTTCAGTATAGCGAGTTTGTAGCATTTCACTTGCGACACAACTTTGGTCATCTCTTATTTAAGCGTCCGAAATTTAGGCCACAGCTTATATTAGTGCATAGCATGTTGGTGTCTTCAAAAAACAAAAATGCACTGCAATACTCTGTTCCAATTAAGTCAGCTGAAAGAGGCTTTTATGAAAGTGGCTTGCAAATCGATCGACTCTTAGTGTCAGGATTTAGTGCACTAGGTGTCGGAGCGTTCTATCGCTATGGTGATTATGCTTTTGAAAAAACTTCGGATAATATAGCAGTGAAAGTTTCTGCTTCCTTCGCTTTTTAGTGTTCTTCCTCTTCTTCTGCAGGAACTTCGATTCCTAGTTCTGGGTGACGAATTGCTCCGCCGCTTTCTCCTGCTTTTTTAGCTAGGACGCTGCAAACGATTCCTCCAACAAGGATTAAATATGTCAAGTAATTTCCAATTACAGATTTTCTGTAAAGTAAAAAAAGTGTTACTAGGCTTAGAATTCCGACTATGACCATTCCTTGAAAGAAAGGTTCTGACGCGTGTTCGTGAAATTCAAGAGCGTCATGAGAGAATCCTGTTGTGTCATCTGCTGCGTGCTCTGCACGCTCGCCAGTAATGTGTGCAATGAATGCTGCGATTCCGCTAAAAAACATGGTGAAGAGACCTACTACTTGCACAGTTTTATTTCGTAGAATTATACCAGCAAGTAAAATTAGTGTGGCAAGAATCACCCCTACTATTGGGAAGTGATTCACAAGCAAGTGGATGTGGAATTCGTTCATGATGAATTATGATTTATAAACGAATGTAGGTAATTATAAGTACCCTTTTACTTGCGCTTGTTTCTCGCAGTTTTCTTTAGCTAAAAATCCGAAAGTGCTTTGGTCGATGATGGTTCCCTGCCCATCCACAAACTGCCAATGCCAGAAGCCATTGTCATCACAAAAGAAACGTAAGTTCGACATACAATAAATCAATTAGTAACAGAAATAAGTAGGCCGAAGGTAAATAAAAAACCCCTTCCAACGGAAGGGGTTTTTAGTATTCAAACTAATTGTTTATTTGAAACAATGCTTATTTGCTGATTACCAACTTTCCTTGTTCAATGTGGTTACCACTTGTTACACGGAAAGTATAAATACCAGTTGCAAATGTTCTTACATCAACTGAAATTTTGTACTCAGTATTTTCTTCAACAATACTGCTAAACACTGAAGCAACTTTTGCACCTGTGATATCAAATATCTCAAGGGTTGTTCTGTTGCTTTCAGAAGACACCAATGTAAATGTTGCATTGTTTTCTGCTGGGTTTGGATATACCGAAACAACAACAGTGTTATCTTCTTTTACAGTCTCAGCAGGTGTTTCAGGTGAAAGCACTTCTTCTTCATCCACTGATAAATCAGAGAATGAAATCATTTGCTCACATACTGTTTGGTTACCTGAGCAATCAGTAGCTGTCCAACGACGCATTGCGTAGTAATCTGGGCAGCAATCCAATTCGAATGCAAAGTCACCAGCACCAGAAACACTTCCTTGTTGGTTTCCGAATGGAGTTTCATTTACAAGGAACAATCCACTGTAAGTAAACCATCCACCAAATCCATTATCTGCTGCATTGTAGTTATTAGCACCGTCACCCAATTGGAATCCGAAGTACTTGTTAGATGGAGCATGACCTAGGTTCAATGTGCTACCTTCATAGTCACCGAATCCTGTAAGTTCCGCACCTTCTCCGTTTACAAGGATGAAGTACAACCACTCTTCGTGATTAACACCAGTAGCGCCACAATCAGCTTTGAAGCTAGTTGGGAAGCTCTGTGAACTCCATTCATTCCAATCCATTTGGTTATTGAACCATACATCAACATTCCAACCATTAGCGTTATTCATTGCGTTATTCATAACAGCAGTCACGTGAACTGTTCCATCAGGATATCTCACGAGATTTCCTTCAGTCACTGCATAGTAACGGTGTTGTGTTGGCATTCCGAATAGAGCCATCGCCCAGTCGTAAGCATAGTTACATGGGTTGTTAGCTGGTCTTACTGGAGTCAATAATCTGCAGTCAGAGATTGAACCTTCTGCAGGAATGTTTCCGTAAAGTGTTTGAGAGTATGTAACAGTTACGTCATTGTCACAGTTGTCTGTAGCTACAAGAACTGCAGGCTCAGGTAATGAAGCTGTGCAATCAATTACTAAGTTTTCTGGACATGATTCAAATGTTGGGTTTGTTTCGTCAAGCACAGTGATATAGTAACCTGTTTCAGACATATTGCCACAGTTATCAGTAGCAGTGTAGTGTACATAAAGGATCTGATTTCCGCAGTCATCGGAACCAGTTACTTCTTCAATTTCTGTTGAAACGAATACATCGCTGCAAACATCTGTTGCAGCAACTTCTACTGCTGCTGGTATTTCAGAAGCACATTCAACTAGAACATCTGTAAGTTCTGTTTCGAATGTTGGAGCAACGTTGTCATAAACGAAGATGGTAGCGCTAGCATTCGTTGTGTTTCCACAAGCGTCTGTTGCAGTCCAAGTTCTAGTGTGAAGTTCACCACAAAGTGATTCAGAACCACAAGAGAAATTGCCATTGTCTTCATCACCTTCGTGATAGTTTAGATTGATTACTTCCATTGCAGAGGCAAGAGCAGTAAGGCTAAATGCACTGCTGCATCCACCAAGCGCAAGATTAGCTTGATTAACCACTTGTGAAATAGTCATTCCTTCAAATGCACCACTGTTAAACACAAGTGATCCAAGTGATCCTTCTGAGTCTCCAAAGTCAGCATCGTAAGCATCAAAGCCAATAGAAAGACTAGCCGCAACGAGTTGCGAAGCCAATTGGTTCTGAACACCAGTAGGATTAGTAGAAGCTTCAGAAATCACTGAAGATGGTCCACCAGCTGGCAAGAAGTTTTCAATTGCTTGAGCGTTTGTAAATGTATAAGTGTTATCTCCACATCCTACAGTTAAACCGTTCGGGAAAGCATCAGCAAAATTCTCATCGCGATAGTTTGCAGCAGTTCCGTTTGGAGCACCCCATCCACCTTGAGAGAATGTAGTGAATTGACCGCAATCATCATTTGTTCCTTCTTGTGTGAATGGAACTACTGTGTCCAAGAATGTAATTGTTGCACCGCTGCAAGCATCAGTTGCCGTAGCAGATTCGAATCCATTAAATTCTAAGCAGCTAACTGTTGCATTTTCTGGAACGAATGTGAAGTCTGGACCAGCATTATCAAATACTGTAATTGTCTGCACATAGTTTACAAAGTTGCCACAGTCATCAGTTGCAGTATATGTGCGCTCGATAACGTAGTTACCTGGACAGTTACCTGGGATGATAACGTTATTAGCATCAACAGTTACTTCATTATCACAAACGTCACCTGCAGAAGCTTGATCGAAAATGATCTCTTCAGCATCTTCACAAGACACTGAATAGCTCATTGGAGTTTCAGTGAAGTATGGGTTGGTAGTGTCAACGATAGTGATGATACGAGATACTGTTGTTGTGTTTCCACAGTTGTCAGTAGCTGACCATGATTGAGAAATAAGATCCGCACAAAGTTCATCATCGAAACCGATGTTAGAATTAGCGCTGAACGATAAGTCTTCATCACAATTGTCGCTGAATTCTGGAATGAATGCAGGATAGTCATCTCCACATTCTACAGTTATATTTTCAGGTTGCACAGCAATCGTTGGGAACGTTGAGTCAATCAAGTTGATTGTTTGTGTAAACATAGACTCGTTACCGCAGATGTCAGACACTACATAAGTTCTAATGATTGTGCCATTGCATGAACCAGTAACTACTACATCGCTAAATGAAGATTCAGTTTCGTTGCAGTTGTCTGTGAAAGTGATATAGTAATCTTCTAGTTGATCACACTCCACTGTAATAACAGCATCACCTTCGATAGATGGTGCAGTAGTATCTACAATTTGGATATACTGAGTGAAGTTAGAAGAGTTGCCGCAAGCATCAGTAGCTGTCCATACAACTGAGTAACCAGTTGCGCAGCCATCTACCCATGAGTTACCTTGTTCAGATGAATAGGTAATTTCAGAGCAAAGATCAGTTGCTACAGGCTGTGGTAATTCATACGGAGTGTTACATTCAAATGTGAAGTAAGACTGATTCGAATCACCAAAAGTTGGAGCGTTAGTATCAATCACAGTGATGTATTGAACGTGTTGAACATCGTTGCCGCAGTTATCTACAGCTGTCCAAGTTCTTACAATAGTGTAGCTCGCATCACAGTTGCCTTCAATGATTTCATCATTGAAAGTTGCAATTACTTCTCCAGCACAAATATCATAAGCTGAAACGTAAGCCGTAGGAATCAGAGTTCCACACTGAATTGTAGTGTTTTCAGGAAGCTCATTGAATGTTGGAGCAGTTGTGTCGTTGATAGTAATTACACGAACTATCTCTAGTGTATTGTTACAATGATCTGTTGCTGTCCAAGTTTGAGTGATTGTTTCAGTGCAACCGTTATTACTAAATTCACTTTCTTGGTAGAAAGTAGTTTCTAGCGTTTCATCGCAATTGTCAGAGAAAGCAGGATCAAACGATGGAATCATTTGACCGCACTCAAGTGTAAGGTTAGCAACTTCATTGTTCGCTACTGGAAGCGTATTGTCAATCAAGTTGAGGATCTGAGTAAACTGTGAAGTGTTTCCACAAATATCAGTAGCAGTATAAATACGGATGATACGGCCAGCGCATGATCCAGAAACAAGATCATCATTGATTGAAACATCAAACATATTACAGTTGTCAGAAACTGTAGCGTAAGATTCTTCAAGGTTGTCGCATGGAATTGAAAGCTCTAATTCACCTACAATAGATGGAGCAGTAGTATCAACAACTTGGATATATTGACTGAAGTTAGCGTAATTTCCACAAGCATCTGTTGCAGTCCAAATACGCACGAAACCTGAAGTACAACCTTCTGACCATTGCTGAACATCTTCGTGTGTTAATGTAATGTCGCTACAAGCGTCAGCAGCAAATGGAGTAATCACTGGGATCACAACATCACACTCGTATAGGAATTGCACTTGATTGTTTTCAGAGAAAACTGGTGCAGTGACATCTTGAATAGTATAAGTGATTGAAGCTTCACTCACGTTTCCACACATGTCATTTGCAGTCCATGTATATACGATTTGGTAGTTATTCGCGCAGTTACCAGCAATTGTATCAATGTTCAATTCAAGTGATGGGAATTCTACACAGTTGTCAGAAACCAATGCGCTAGCAGGAGCAGTGAAAGGCTCGTCACAGTTATATGTAGCATCTTCACCTTGAAGTGTGATAACTGGAGCAGTAGTATCTACTACAGTGATTGTAGTGGTTGCTTCACTTACGTTATCGCAATAGTCCATTGCTTCCCAATGCCAAACTATTTGGTAAGTGCAAGCATCGATAGTGATGATTTCTTGAGAAGCCTCAATAATAGTTACATCATATCCACAAGCATCATAAATTTCAATGGATGGAATTTGTGTTGGAGCAACATCACATTCTACAGTAGCGTCAGCTGGATTTGAAATCACTGGACCCACGTTGTCTTGTATGCTGATAAACTGTGTTACTGTTGCCGTGTTTCCACAAGCATCAGTTGCAGTATAAATTCTCTGAAGAACACCAAGACATCCACCTGAATTCAATGTTTCAGTGAAAGTTACTGTTACATCGCTACAAGCGTCAGTAGCAGTTGGAAGTGGAAGATTAGCCACTTGATCACAAGCTACATGAATGTACGGTTGAACCGGAGCAAATGAAGGAGCAGTTGTGTCAATTGCAGTTAATACTTGAACGAATTCAGAAGTATTTCCACAAAGGTCTGTAACTGTCCAAGTTCTATGAACTTCATATCCACATGCTAAATCTACGATTACATCTTCTCTTGTAAAGTTTACTTCGTTGCAAACATCAGAGAAGATTGGGTCAACAGATGTAGGAACATCTGTACCGCACGCAAAAGTTACATTCGCTGGAACGTTTTCAGCAGTTGGAGCGATGTTGTCCACGACATGAATTTCTTGCGCACAAGTGCCAATGTTACCACACTCATCTATCGAAGCATAAGTACGAGTAATAGTGTATTCGCAAGAGTTTCCGTTGAATTCGTCACCATCCCATATAACAGACGAAGCTGAACATCCTTCACTCAAAAGCACGGCAGAAGCGTCATTCGGTGCAGGCACGATATCTAAGCAAGTCAATTCAAGATCTGCTGGACATTCTACTACTGGTGGTATTTCACATTCACGACCTTCAATTGGAAGTGCGTTACTCAATTCAAAGCAACCTAGTTCCGCAACCGCAGAAATATCCGAGATGTTATTGCCTACAGCAATGCCTGTTACCTCACCCGAATAGGAAAGACCATATATGTTGAATGAAGCTACACCGTAGCTATTCAAATCGAATAGTCCGGTAGTGTTTTTCTGAAGAATGTTGCCAGAAAGATCTGTCAAAAGAAATTCGTAAAAATCACTAGTTGAAACAGCGTTGGTTACAACTTGGAATACGTCAGAAAGCAAATCTTGAGTGCAGTAGTAATTTCCTACGTTAGGATTAGCGAAAGAAACTGTTCCAGCTTGACAAAGGAAAATAGAAAAGCTGCTTCCTTTGATGAATACGCCAGAGTCAAGGCTACTGTCTGAAATGTCTGCGATAGCAAATTCAAATGAGTATGACTGTCCTGGTACAACAGCTATCTGTGCTGTTAGTGTTACAGTAAATCCGTCATAACCAATTGTGAGACCTGTACTATTGTTAATATAGTGCGCGCTATTATTTAGAGCGATGCAATTGTCATTATCACCGAATTGTCCCGAGTTACCATTGTTAATTGAATTGACAGAAACCGGTAAAGTTGTATTCGGTACAAGCGCAAGATTCGTGTTATTATAATTTCCGCCTAGGGGGTTAGGGCCGCTTACAAAGAATGCGAAGATGTCATTGAATTGTGAACATACATATTCATTGTATTCTTCTGATGCGAAAACGTACTGAACAGTGATGAAATCACTTTCAGCTACGAAGTCGAAAGAAAGAGCACATGCATCTTGAATAGACCAAGGGGTGAGCGGGTCTAGTCCAGAATGTCCATTGTATGCGCTTGGATTGTTAACGGTAGTGCCACCATCAGTGTTAGGTCCAATAGCATCATTCGCACTACCTGTAGTAAGAAGAACACCATTAGTTAAACCAATATTAGTGGTATTTCCGTTAGTGAAGACTCCATACGCTCCAGGAGCGCAATCAAGATTCACATTAGAAATGGTAACCCCTGTTCCAACAATTTGGTTGGCCAGAGCGTTTGCTGTTACAGAACTGTTTACTTGTAACTGTGCATTTGTTTGTATTGCCCACAAACAAATGACGGTTGCAAATACAGCCTGTAGCTTATTGTAGAAGCTTTTCATCTGTGTAAAGGTTGTTTATCGTTTAGGTTTAGTTATTCAAGAGGGGTTGGTTGGCTAATGCGCTTTCTAAAGCTGCATTCCAATCAGCTACAGTCCAATTTGGATGTTTCTTTCGTTGAAGGCTTACAATTCCCTTATTCTCACTTGTGAATGCTCTAAAGACAATGTCTTCTGTGCATCGAACACGTAAAAAATCTGTCATTGCCTCTTCGCTAGAAAAGGTCAGATAGGAAAGATCGAAAGTGTAAGTAGTCGCTAATGCCTCAGTTGTTGGTAACTGAAGAATACCGTTAGAACTTACTGCTGCTGTCGGGAAGCTTTGGGAGAAGCCACTCGCAGAGATGAAAAACAAAAGAATCGATACACAAATCGCCTTTATTACGAGCAATTTGCTTTTTGATGGTGCTTTCTGCGCCATTTCTGATGTCAATGAAATCTTCATTGTTTGTCTGATTTGGTTATTAATGCTGTTTAGGTTAGTACTCTTTTCTTTAAGATTTTGTCTTTTAAAAGAAAGAGATAACTATTCTGTGTTTGGGGCAAAGATAGATCATTTTTCGGATAAAGGTAGAATTATCGATAAAAAACCAAGTTTCGTCGAATAAATAATATGATTAGTCGATAAAAACACAAGGTGTCAAGACGTTTGTTTATGTTTTAACTGTATGGTTATTAGCGGTTTATGATTTGGTGATTGTGTTGGGAAGAACTTGTTTGAAGAAATGAAAACCAATGATATTTTCATGGATTAGCTGCTAATAAATTTTTGTAAAGCATCTTTGTGCCATGATAATTGTTGGCGAAACCCTCATCAGTGAGGAAATATTCGATGAGTATTTTTTGTGTGATCTTAATGCGTGCAAAGGAGCGTGCTGTGTTGAAGGAGAAAGCGGAGCCCCTCTCGAGCAAGATGAAATTTCTCAACTCGAAGAGGCTTATGAAGCCACCAAGCCATATATGACCCCGGAAGGTATTCACGCAATAGAGCGAGACGGACTTTACCAAATGGATTATGACGGCGACCTTGTAACTACCTTGGTATATGAGCACGCTGAATGTGCTTTCGTTTATTATGATGAAAATCGAATCGCAAAATGTGCACTCGAAAAGGCATATTTAGAAGGTAAAACCTCATGGAAAAAGCCTATGAGTTGTCATCTTTACCCCATTCGACTTTCCAAACTCAAAGACTATATAGGTGTAAATTATCACCGTTGGCCAATATGTAAGCCTGCTTGCGAATGCGGCAGTAAGCTTCAAGTTCCAGTCTACAAATTCCTCAAAGACCCCCTTACACGCCGTTTTGGAGCAGAATGGTATGAAATGCTCGAGGATGTTTATCGTTTATGGAAAGAAGAAAATAAGGAAGGTTAATCCACCTTTTGTTCTTGATAAATACTGAGTTAGCGTGTTTGCAACTCGGGTTTAATGGTGAATTTCGTTTCGTGGTATTATCCAATAGAGCAATTCGATTTGTATGCTTATTTCTTGTGCTGATTGCATTCAATGCTAAGGCGCAATGGAATTATCATGTTCAGCCTGTTGAGGGAATTAACACCATCAATAATGAGATAGCCTGTGGCTTCTTTGAAGATGAATTAATTATTTCATCCAATAATGCTGAAGGACCAGTCGCTAAATCATGGAATCAATCAAAGGGCTATCATCTTATTCTTGGAAAAAAAGAAAATTCTTTTGCTGCTTTAAGCTCTATCCATCCGCTATTCAATTTCAAACCTTGCGCAGCGGTAACGACGGCATCGTTTGATGACAAAGAGCAAGTATTCTATTTCTCATCGAGTCAATCATTCAATTCAATATCAAAGGGCAAATCAAAAATTTATAAGGTGCAAAAAACAGAAACCGGTTGGACCAACCCGGAGATGCTGCCTTTTTGTAGTGATGAATATGATTATGCCAATCCTTTTTTTGACTCCATGCTAGGAGTGCTGACGTTCTCAAGCAATCGACACGGTGGCCAGGGAGCGATGGATGTATGGTATGCTTACAAAACCAAAGAGGGTTGGACTCAACCAGCCAATTGCGGCGGACAAGTCAATACATCCGCGAATGAACTCTATCCAACCATCTTTAACGGGGATATTTATTTTTCTTCCAATGGATGGGTTCCTGAGAAGGGCTTTGAGATTTTCAAGTCGGAAGGAAAACAGCAATGGATGAACGCCATTCAACTAGAATCACCAATCAACTCAGAAGGTGATGAAGTGATGATTTTATTTATTGATGAAAATAGGGGCGTAGTATCATCAGATAGAGCAAAAGGAGCAGGGGGAGTAGACCTCTATTTATTTGAAAGAACATTGACGAGAAATGAGGCCGTACAATATTCTGCACTTTTAGAGTGCAATGGGCTAGCAATGCCAGCCGCAATGTTGGAGTTTAGAAATACAAAGAATGAGCTCGTTCACTCAGGAAACACAAATAGTATTGGGGTGCTCACTCTTAAAAATCTTTTGCTCGAACAAAAGTATAAAGTGAACTTGAAAGGTATTAATCAAGCACTGCTCGGATCATGCTTTCTATATCTAGTAGATAGCAGTGGAAACAGAATTAGAAAATTCAAATTTAACGAGAAGGGCGAGCTTGAATTAGAATTGCTTCGTTTTGTGTATAGCAATTTGCCGATTATAAAAAATGAGGATGAAAGCGTTCTTGATATTTCCATTGAAGGACGAATTATTCCTCAACAAACAAGGACCACGATTACTAAAAGTCCTATTGCCATTATCGATAAGAATGGAGATGTTGTAGCTGTCGCTTACACCAATGAAACGGGATACTTCAAATTCGATAACATCGATCCATCTGCAGAGTATGTGTTCAAATTGAGTGAATCCGCAAAGGCCGACCGACTGGTTATTTTCGATAATGGCAAATCGCTCGTACTGCCCATTCTCGATAATGAAGGGTTTTATCGCAGAACGAAGTTTGACAAAGCGATAGAATTAGTTAATGAATCAGGTAGAGCTCTCACGATATCAAGTGAGGATGTCTTTATTATCAATAGGGTCTACTACGAATTGAACAGTGCCACCCTTTCATCGGACTCTAAAGAACAACTTGATCAACTCTCGAGTATTCTAAATTTGAATCCTGCACTTACGGTTGAATTAAATGCACATACAGACAGCCGAGGTAAATCTGAATACAATTACAAATTGTCTGAAAGTCGCGCTCAATCTATCGTTCAGTATTTAGTTTCAAAAGGAATAAGCAAGGATCGTTTGTCTGTGAAAGCTTGGGGCGAAACATCGCTTGTGAATGAATGCACAGACCAAGTCGTGTGTGAAGAGGGCGAACATGCGGTAAATCGTCGAACAGAGATTAAATTTGCTCAAAAAAAATAGATATGTCAAAACTTTTCCCCGATACAAATATTCAATTGGTGAGTGGTGTGATTCAGGAAAGTGGTACTTCTGTAGTAGAAGGACACAAAAATCAAAACCCTCAACGTTGGATTAAAGTAGAGAATAAAGTTTTCGTTGGATTAGACGATGGCTTGTATCACGCTCAATATGGTCAAAAGGTGGACATCGCTTACGATTCTAATCACAAGGTGGTTGGCTATTGGAATCATGCCCTCAATACGGGGAGCGAGACTTCAAAGTCTGGTGTAATAGGAGCCATAGCGCTTGCCTTGATTCTGACTGCGATTGGTTATTATGGTGGCGTTTGGAACTTTATTTGGAAAGGAATAAATGAATGGTGGCTTACCATTTCCATCATTTTTATCTTCAGTTTATATGCAATTGTATGGACTCCAATATTCGCATATAAGGAATCAAAAAGAGAACGTTTAGCTCATGAGCTTTTGAAAGGTGTTAGAGGAAACTAAATCTCCTCATCATTGTCATTAGCGTCTTTTGGTCGAAGCATTATCAGTACAAGGCCTGCAAGCATAAATACAAAGGGAATGTAGAATAGCTTTGGTTCTATATACAGATTCGAAAAGTAAAGCCCTGCTGCAACGAAGAGAGATATTCTTCCAAAGAAGTACATCCAAGCAAAGAGAGGATGTTTTTCTGGTATAAAAAGTAATATACTTCTGAGCGTCATGCCACCCATTCCGGCGAGTACCATTATTTTCCAGAATGGCCAATGAAACATTTGAAAAATGATGCCAGCAGCCAACACTCCTAAAGAGGTATAAGCCATGATGAGAAGTTGATCTTTCTTCTTTTCTTGATCGGGCTGGTCAAGTATGATTTTATTATCCGAGTCAGAAGTCATAATATTGAAACTTGCAATCTTCTAATTTGTTGCATTTGATATGAAGTTTGGAAAATTGGATAGCCTTGTCGGCGTTGACTTTACCTTGCCATTAGATCATCCTGATACCGCGAAGGTATTGAATGGAATTGATACTCAAACACAAGTGTATCAGGGTGGAACCATGTGGAATATTCCAGAGTGGCTTGGAAAAATTTATCAAGAGAAAACAAGAAAAGCCGATTTCATTTCGGCCTATGGCCAACAATTCAGTACCATCGAACTCAACGCAACACACTATAGAATCCCAACAAAGGAGACTGTAGTGAAGTGGTCAGATAGCATGCCAGATGATTTTGTTTTTTGTCCGAAATTTCCGCAAAGCATTTCTCATTACAGACGCTTCAATAATTGTGATGATGTGACAGATCAGTTCCTAGAGGTTATTCATTATTTAGGAAAAAAACTTTCTACTTCCTTCATTCAACTCCCGCCCAATTATTCTGCGAAAAAAGGGGAAGAACTTGTGCGATACTTGGAAAAGCTTCCTCGTGATATGCGCTTTGCTATTGAGTTTCGAAATGAGGATTGGTTTGATGGCAATCATGAAGCAGAGGCGACATGGCAAGCTCTTCGATCTATGGGTATTGGGTCGGTTATAACTGATACTGGCGGTAGAAGAGATGCTGTGCACATGCGGCTAACTACACCTGACTGCATTGTGCGTTTTGGGGGCAATGAACTTGATCCTACGGATTACACTAGAATCGACGCCTGGATTTCCAGAATTAGTTCTTGGAAAAGAAATGGACTGGAATCGTTTCAATTGTGGATGCACCAGCCCAACAGTGTTTTGTCACCCGAAACATGTATTTATTTTTCGGAAAAATTGAAAGCTACTACTGGCTTAGAGTGTAAGCGCCCAAGATTACTGAATAATACCTTGACACTTTTCTAGAAAAAAGAAATCCCCTGGCTATGCCAAGGGATTCTATCATCGAAAATTTGCAGGTTTCGAATTAATCCACGTTATCGTGGAGGAAAGGATTGTTGTCACGCAACTCTGTTCTTTTTTCACCATTTTCATCAACGCTTTCATTGAGAGAGAAACGAGATACAGTGCTTTCAGTGCTATGTTGAACATTTTCCAAAGAAACTTTACGGCGCATGTAAGCGGGTTCATTTTCTAGGTCGTTCAAACCACTTGGAGACTTCAGTTTCAAAGTGAATTCACGAATTTTCATTTCGCGGTCTTTGTTGCGAGCCATCAGCTCTGCACGCGCAGGACGGTCTGACACAGCGACGTTAGACGCTTTGTGCATGAAAGAATCACTGGCAATATTTTCAGAGCTATATACTTCGTTTTTTACTTCATCATTTAGAGAAATGAAGTTTGGTTTTTCGGAAGCTACAGGCTCTTCACTTTTTAATTTCATTGAAGAAATAGAAGGGATTTCTTCACTTGCAAAAAGATCAGCTTGTGGAAGTGTTGATGCCTTTGGAGTTTCAACTACTTCATCATTCAGATGAAAGGTAGTTTTCATGAAAGGCTCAACTTCTGGATTATTTTCTACTACGTTTTCAGCCTTTACTTCTTCAGTTGGCTTAGTCACTTTTTGTATAACCTCATTTGTAGCTTGCGGAACATCCAAAACGTGCTTCACAGGTTGTGAAGCTTGAGTTGGAAGAACGCTTTCAACAGTTTTAGCATGGAAACCAGTTGCTATAACTGTTACACAGATATCTTCTCCAAGGTTTGGATCTTGACCGTAACCCCAAATTACCTCGGCATTCATACCGGCTTGTTCTTGAATGTGATCAGTTATTTCACTGATTTCATCCATTAGCAATTCCTCTTGGCCGAAAGTGATATTGAGGAGAATAAAGTTAGCACCGTTGATATCGTTATCATTCAATAGTGGAGATTCAAGGGCGGTTTGCACAGCGCGCTTCGCACGGCCTTCGCCGCTTGCCTTTCCGCTACCCATGATAGCAACACCGCTGTCTCTCATTACAGTCTTTACGTCATTCATATCGACGTTTACAGTACCTGTAAGAGTGATTACTTCAGCAATTCCTTTTGCAGCAGTACAAAGAACTTCATCTGCGTGGCTGAATGCTTGCTTCAGCGTAAGGTTGCCATATAGTTCGCGCAATTTATCATTGCGAATAATCAATAGAGTGTCTACAGCTTCGCGCATGTCTTTCAATCCGAAATCGGCTTGAACAGAACGCTTACGGCCTTCGAATACAAATGGAATCGTAACGATACCTACAGTAAGGATGCCCATTTCTTTTGCGATTTTCGCAATGACTGGAGCAGCGCCTGTACCCGTACCACCGCCCATACCTGCAGTGATGAAGACCATATTCGTATTGGTAGAAAGTAATTCTCGTACTTCTTCCAAGCTTTCGATAGCGGAGTTTTTTCCAACTTCAGGAATGGAGCCAGCACCGCGTCCTTCGGTAAGCGTAGAACCGAGCTGAACCTTAATCGGAACAGGGCTCTTATCCAGTGCTTGTGCATCTGTATTGCAGACGATGAAATCCACACCCGTGATTCCTTGTTCATACATGTAGTTAACGGCATTTGATCCGCCACCACCAACTCCTATCACTTTAATGATGGATGAATTTTCGCGTGGTAATTCAAAACGCAAAGAGTTTTCCATGGGTCTTCTTATGATTTGTACTTGTAAATCAGTCAGGTAAGTTTTTCGCCTGGTCTGACTAATGAATGGTCTAAGAAACTACCATTTTCAGTGCTTTCTAAGAGTGTTTTTTGAAAAGAGTCAACGTAGTAATGTTAGTAATTCGAGGTTTTTTACACCTTAAAATAACTTTTTAATTATTGGGTATAAAAGGATATCAATCAATATCTTTGCTGACGATAATACTTAATATCTAATGAATAGCATTCTTACACAACTCAACAATCTACGCAAAGAAGGGAAGAAGTCGTTGGCAGTTCTTGTTGATCCAGATAAAATCACTGATGCCGCTCACGTTAATCATGTGATCAATCTCATTAAGCATGCCGGTGCTGACATAGTATGCGTAGGTGGAAGCTTGCTCGTGGAGCAAGGATTTCATAACATCCTCAGAGAAATCAAAGAAAAGTGTTGCGTTCCAGTAGTACTATTTCCAGGAAGTCCGCAACAAATTAGTAAAGATGCAGACGCTATGCTTTTCTTAAGTCTTATTTCTGGGAGAAATGCTGAATTGCTCATTGGGCAGCACGTTCAGGCCGCGCCTGTTTTGAAAAAAATTGGACTTGAGGTTATCCCTACCGGGTACATGATTGTCGATTGCGGTAAGCAAACGACAGCTTCTTACATAAGCCAAACTTTTCCGATTCCACATAATAAACCAGAAATTGCGGCTGCTACTGCTATGGCTGGTGAAATGCTTGGATTGAAATGTATTTACCTCGATGGAGGCAGCGGCGCAGACAAGCCAGTTAGCCCTGCTATGATCGAAGCTGTTCGCGCTGCGGTGGATATTCCAATCATCGTGGGAGGTGGAATTCGCACAGAACGCCAAGTTCAAGAGGCATATGATGCAGGGGCTGATATGATTGTTCTTGGAACTGTTTTCGAGAATGAACCTGAAATGCTCTTCTCGCTCAGCGAAGTCAAAGAACGTTGGTCAAAATAATCTACTAACTTTACGGTCTATTTAATAGCATAATCAAATGGCCGTAACAAGACCTTTCAATTTGAATCAATGGATCTCTGAAAATAGAGATCTATTAAAGCCACCTGTAGGAAATAAAAATCTTTACAAAGAGGCAGGCGACTATATCGTAATGATAGTAGGTGGCCCAAATGCTCGAAAGGATTACCATTATAATGAAACAGAAGAGCTCTTCTTTCAAATAGAAGGAGATATCAATGTTCGTATACAAGAAGATGGTAAAGCGGTTGATATTCCTATCAAACAAGGCGAAATGTTTCTCCTTCCAGCAGGCGTTCCGCACCAGCCGCAACGCGGAGAGAATACGGTGGGTTTAGTTATCGAAGTAAAACGTGCGGATCGCCAAATGCAGGATGGTCTTCTTTGGTTTTGCGACAACTGTAATCACAAACTTCACGAGACATATTTCGTACTAGAGAATATCGAAAAAGACTTTATTCCAAGATTCAAAGAGTTTTATAATAGCCTCGAACTCAGAACTTGTGATTCATGCGGCACGGTAATGCCTACCGACCCAAGGTTTGTGTGATGCAACCCTTGGTTTTTTTATTGGTCTTCACAACATCACTCTTAACCAAAACTCATCATGAAATCACTGATCAACCTAATGATCGCTATGCTCCTAGGAGCATCAATCGCAAATGCTCAATGCATCGAAATCGGTATAAACATTTTTTCAAATACCGCTTCTCAAGGCCCAACTAACGTTGAATGGCAAGTAAAAAATCAGAACAATGTAACGGTTACTTCGGGAGGAACTAATTTCAATTCCGAAACAAGTTCTTACTTCTCTACTGTTTGTCTAGAGCCAGGTTGTTACACTTTGCGTATCGTTGGCAATGGAGTTTCAAATCCAGAGAATTTTTACGGTTACCCAACGCAAGGCGGGGAAATACTTGCTCCAACTTCTACTTTGAATTATGGAACGCAAGTTTTTGAATATCCTTTTTGCACAGGTATTCAAGCTGCGGAATGCATAGCGGCTTTTGAATATACCACTTTCCCGAATGAAGAAGGGTTTGTAAGTTTCCAAAACTTTAGCGAGTCAACAGGAAACAATGTGCAGTACCTATGGACTTTTGGTGACGGCACTGCTTCTGAAATGATGAGTCCTGGTCATCAATACGCCATGAATGGCACCTATGAGGTTTGCATGACTGCAACTACTCTATTTGAAGGTGTTGTTGTTTGCCAAGATCAATTTTGCACTGTTGTAGTAATCGATGATTTCGTCAATAACAATTGTCCAACTTCGATGTATGCATCCGGAGAATGTGGAAATTGGGTTTTCGAAGTTGGCAATGCCCAACCGGGTGAAAACGTTATTTGGACATTTGGAAATGTTACAATAGACAATGCAGGTCACTACATTCAATATACTTTCCAGGAATCTGGGGTATACGAAGTGTGCGCTCAATTTGAAAGTGAGCTTTGCCCTGAAGGCGCGCAAGTTTGCCAAGTGATTGAAGTCGATGTTTGCGAAACTGCCCCTTGCACTATCGAAATTGAAGCGGTATATCAAGGTAATGATACATACATTTTTACTGCTTACGGCAACCCAGAAGTTTATCCAATGCTTTGGTCCTTCGGTGATGGAGCTACTTTAGCTGCTACTTGGGTCGTTGAACATACATACACGGAGCCAGGTGTCTATGAAATCTGTGGAACCATTAATTCTGAATTGTGCCCTGAGCCTGTTACGGGTTGTGTGGAGATTCTAGTGGAAGAGGGGCCTGTATGCACGAATGTTGTTTTCTCTATTGATAGCTATATGGCTGACGGCGGAGCATCATTCTTTGAATATGATTTTATAAATCTCGGAACGAGTGAGGTAGTTTCATCTGGTGTTGCACAATACACGAACAACGATCCATTCTTCGACCAAATGAATTGTCTCGCAGATGGATGTTACTCATTGCGAATTTGCACAGGAAATCCAGCTATGAACTGGGATGCAGTCAATGTATTCTTCTCTCAGCAAGCTATTCTTCTTGGATGGTTACCATATTGTAATAATGGTAGAGAGTATTTCATTTCTCTTAACAGCGAGTGTGCTCCTGTTGAACCTATTTGCGTCCTTCAAGAGGTAAGTATTAATGTAAGCGGTGAGTATAGCTCAAATGAACTCTCCGATGTTATCGCTGTCACATTGGCCAATGATGTACCTGCGTACTTAACTGAGTGGGTTATCAATAATGAAACGAATATGAGCGCTACGCTTTGTGTTCCAGCAGACTGTTACTCTATCTTACTCGATCCAGTAAGCGAAACATTGGTAGGAACGATCCATTTGGAGATTTCTGTAAATGGAGAAGTGGTAATCAATCAGAATATTAATGCTGAAAATATTGCATCTGGCCTTTATCAGTTACCTGTAGGCGCAGACTGTATTGAGTCAACTTCAGAGATTTTTAATGAGAATATGATTCAAGTTTATCCAAATCCATCAAATGGTTTGGTGATTTTGGAGAAAGCTTCGGGTTCATCTAAAGAGCAATATCAAATCTTTGACTTGGCTGGAAGATCAGTAATGCAAGGGGTTTTGACTCAGTCCAAAAGCCAAATCGATCTCTCTCATTTGGCTGAAGGGATGTATAATTTAACCGTTAGCGGGCCTTCATCAATTCAAACAATTAAAATTCAGGTTTCTAAGTAAACCAATTGACTATTTAAGGTAAAATCACCCGGCAATGCTGGGTGATTTTTTTTTGGTTAATTCGCGTTAATAAGATGGGGGTAAAATATAGGTAGCTAGCCTTTCAAGGGTTATCTTCGCCTCCGTTCTACTAAATACTTAGTATGTCATACCAAAAGATTAATATTGTTACAGGATGGTTGATGTTTCTTCTTTCATCCGTTGTCTATTTTTTAACGATGGAACCTACCATGCCTTTTTGGGACTGTGGAGAGTTCATCGCAAGTGCTTACAAGCTCGAAGTGGGTCACCCGCCAGGGGCGCCGCTTTTCATGCTTATCGCTAGAGTTTTCTCAGCATTTGTTTCTGTAGAAAAAGTTCCATTAATGATCAATGCGCTTTCAGCGATTTGCTCTGGGGCTACGATTATGTTCTTGCACTGGACAATTACACACCTTGCTAAAAAGTTGGCAGATCTTTCTGGCAATTGGACAAAGAGTAAAATGATTGCTGTCATCGGATCAGGACTTATTGGATCACTCGTTTACACGTTCAGTGATTCATTCTGGTTCTCAGCTGTTGAGGGCGAGGTTTATGCGATGTCATCATTGTTTACAGCGGTGGTTTTCTGGGCAATCCTAAAGTGGGAATCTGTGGTGAATGAATCAGGTTCACTTCGTTGGATTGTTTTAATTGCATATTTGATGGGATTGTCTATCGGTGTTCACTTATTGAACCTTCTTGCAATTCCAGCAATTGCATTTGTTTACTATTTCAAAAGATATGAATTTACTTGGAAAGGTGCAATCATCACGGGTTTAGTTTCGTTGGGATTATTGGGCCTTATTCAAACGGGTATTATTATTTATGCCGTAAAGCTCGCTGGTGCATTTGAAAGAATGTTTGTCAACGACTTTGGAATGCCGTTTAATTCAGGGGCAATATTTTATGTGATTTTTGTCGCTGCGCTTATTGGTGGGGGGCTATGGTTTACAAAACGCAAAGGCTATATCGCCGCTAATACACTGCTTCTTGGTGTAATGGTAGCCATTATCGGTTACACGAGCTTCGGTACAATCATCGTTCGCTCACAAGCAAACACTCCAATGGATGAAAACAATCCTGAAAACTTGTTTGCTCTGTTGTCTTACTTGAATCGTGAGCAGTATGGCGATCGCCCTCTATTGACTGGTCAATATTTCAATACCCCTGAAGATAAAATGGATCCATATTCCGATGGTTCTGAAGTATGGGTAAAATCTTACAGTGTAAGAGAAGATAAGTCTACCAATCGTTTAGTGATTAGCTGTCGTCAACGTTTTGAGGCAGAGAAATACATCGCTGACAACAAGGATATGAAGTTGAAACTGGTAGAAGAATACGTTCCATCAGGCGAAAAGAAAGAGAGCGTGGTAAATTATAGACCCGAGTTTTCTGGGGTATTCCCACGCATGTATTCTTCTCAAGCAAATCACATCGCTGAATACAAACAGTGGAGTAATTATAAGAATTGGAATACACCATCAGGAAGAAAGAAAGTAGAAGACGATGAGATGTATGTAGCTCGTCTAGAATATCAATTGAATCAAGTAGATAATCGTGAAGACTTCAACAGTATCATGAGAGCACTTGATAAGAAATATGCTGATATGATTCCTTCTAAGGGCGAAGACTTAAGCTATTTCTTCTCCTACCAAATCAACTGGATGTATTGGAGATACTTCATGTGGAATTTCGCTGGAAAGCAAGATGATGCTCAAGGTATGGGAGACTTCACAGATGGTAACTGGATTTCAGGTTTTGATGCTATTGATGAAGAGCGTCTTGGAAATCGTGAAAAACTTTCAGAACTAGAACTAAATAACAAAGGCTTCAATAAATTCTTCTTCTTGCCACTTATTTTAGGTGCAATAGGATTAGTGTTTCAACTAATCAGAAATCCAAAAGATTTTTCTGTGGTTGGATTATTATTCTTCCTAACAGGATTGGCAATTGTAATTTATCTAAACCAGACTCCACTTCAACCACGTGAGCGTGACTACGCTTACTCTGGTAGCTTCTATGCCTTTGCAATCTGGATTGGCCTTGGGGTGTATGCCTTGTATTATGCAGCGCAGCACATGACTTGGAAAAATCTAGGAATTCTAGGCGCGATGACTATTGGAGGCTCGGTTGTTTTATATGGCTTGGAAGCTGCAACAGGTGGTGGAAATGGCTTTAGCCTTTCACTCTTATTCATGAGCATCATTACGATGGTAATGTTTGCTGTAGCCACGGCTATCGGGCAATTCATGAAAGGGGATGGTGTCATTAAACCAATTATAGCAATTGCTCTTTGTGCCCCAGCACCATTCGTCATGGCTTCAGAAGGATGGGATGACCACAACCGCGCTGAGCGCCGCACTGGTATCGCTATGGCGGTGAATTATCTTGAATCTCTACAACCGAATGCAATCATATTCACCAATGGTGATAATGATACTTTCCCATTGTGGTACGCACAAGAAGTAGAAGGAATTAGAACTGACGTGCGCGTTGTAAACCTATCTCTTCTGAACACAGACTGGTACATCGACCAAATGAAACGCCGAGCTTATGAAAGCGCACCAGTTCCATTTGCCATCCCTGAACAGAAATACAGACAAGGAACACGTGATGTGTTATTCTTGGATCCTTACAATAAGACTTCAGATTTCATGTCTGTTAAAGATGCGATTGATTTCACTTTGAATGATGCGAACGTGATCAAGAATGGTGAAAGAAACGTACACTACTTACCAAGCTACATGTTTAGTTTGAAAGTTCCAGACGCGGCACTTGAACAATACAAGCCATTCCTTCAGGAAGGGGATTCACTCGTTTCTGAAATGAAATGGGGAATCGTGGATGGTCGTGGTAATCCAAGATCGTACGTAACAAAAGCTCAATTAATGGTGTTGGATTTATTGAACAACATGGATTGGAGCAGACCTGTTTACTTCGCTGTTACAACAGGTGGTGAAGCCTATATGGGTCTTGAGCGTTACTTCCAATTAGAAGGTCTTGCGTATCGCCTAACTCCAATCATTCACAAGCAAACGAATAACCCAAACCTTGAAGGTGGGGTGACGACTGGCTTGATGTATGAAAACATGATGAATAAGTTTCAGTGGGGAAATATGGATCAGAAAGATCTATACATGGATGAAAATAACAGACGTATGACGAGCAATCTTCGTCTGCAGTTTACCCACCTCGCAGAACAATTGATTGAGGAAGGTAAGATGGACATGGCAGTGAAAGTGCTAGACAAGTGTATGACGGTGATGCCAGAAAAAAATGTTCCTTATGATCAACCTCAAATCATGTGGAATCTGAGTCAGCTTTACTATGATGCAGGTGCTCCAGAAAAAGGTTTGGAGTTGGCAAAGAGAATGTATCAATTGAACCAGCAAGAAATTGATTACTTCAATTCACTTGATTCAGAAAGACAAGGGGCCTTAGCTTCAACAGTTGAAATGAGGGCTCGTTTGAATTCGATAATGGTTGGTCAAGCAGAGGAGTACTTCCCGGATAATACGGATGTACAAATCATGCGCAAGAACAGTGATGAAGTCATGGCAGATTTTGGCTTAGAAGTGGAAACAAGATTCCCGACAAGAGGCACCAATAAGCCTGCTGTACAAGATACTACAGCCCCTCAAGAAAAACCAAAAGGACCGCAAGTATTGGAGTTTAACGATGATATGATGCCGAAAAATCCTAAGAAATAATAGATATTAATATTTGTAGAATGCAAGATTTTCTCCTTCCATTTCAGTCCGTCTCGGGATTTTTAGATTTGTTCACGCTCATCATTATGGAAATAGTGTTGGGTATCGACAATATCATTTTCATTGCTATCATTTGTGGTTATATCCCAGGAAAAAAAGAGCAGGCTAGAGCTCGTTTCATTGGTTTGACACTTGCCCTGGTTGTTAGAGTTATTCTGCTGTCAATGATTTCATTCATTACACAGATGACTGAACCTTTCTTCCATTTAGGACATATACCAATCACAGGTAGAGGTTTAATTCTATTCGCTGGAGGTATGTTTTTGATCATAAAAACCACGTCTGAAATTTTGCATAAATTCAAGGTAGTAGATCAAGAAGAGTCTGCCAAGTCTCGGAAAATGACAATGGGACAAGCAATCCTTCAAATCACTTTTATTGATATTGTATTCTCTTTTGATTCAATAATCACCGCTGTTGGTTTGTCTAACCACATTCCAGTAATGGTTATGGCCGTTATAGCTGCTATGATTGTGATGTTGTTATTCGCACCTTATGTTTCTACATTCATAGAAAAATACCCAACGATCAAAATGCTTGCATTGGCTTTCCTAGTGGTCATTGGTATTATTCTTACCGTTGAAGCGCTTGAGGATGCGCACATCCTTCATCTGCCAGAGGGAGTAGACATCAAGACCTACGCATACATCGCACTCGCATTCTCAATTATAGTTGAGCTTCTCAATATTCGTATGAGAAATGTGAAAGAGCGCAAGCTAAAAGTATAAGTGATGAATAATTCTAAGCTTCCTATTATTACAATAGAAGGCAATGATTTAGTTCTTCATCCTTCCAAAGCACTTTATAATGAAACCACCAGCACGCTGGTGGTTTCTGATTTACATATAGGCAAGTCAGCTCATTTTAGAAAGAATGGCATTGCCATTCCTTCCCTTGCTAATAAAAATAATTTTTGGAAGCTTGTTGAAGTCATAGAGTTCTTCCGTCCAAAAAGAATCCTCTTTTTAGGTGATGTCGCGCACAGTCATCATAATCATGAATGGGATGATTTCGTAGATTTTCTTCAGCAATATCAATCCATAGAAAAGCTGCTTGTGTTGGGTAATCATGACATCATGAAGGCCGAACACTATATCCAAGCAGGATTAAATGTGCACAGTGAACTAAATGAACTTGGTATATGCTGGATGCATGAGGCTCCAGAGGATAATGAGCGCGCTGAGTTCGTGATATCTGGTCACATCCACCCAAGTGTATTACTAAAAGGCGCGGCCGGTCAAAAGCTCAACCTTCCGTGTTTTTATTTTGGAGAAAGAAAAGGGCTAGTGCCCGCTTTTGGAGAATTTACTGGTACTTATAAAATAAAGCCCAAAGCCGATGATCGGGTTTGGGTTATTGCTGAAAATAAAGTGATCGAGGTAAGTAAAAAAACTTAATAGCGAAGCTCCTTGACGAGCTTACCACGAGACCATGTTGCCTCTTTGACTTTTTTGCCAGTTACATCATAATCTACACAAACACCATCTTCTTTTCCATTGATGTAGTTCTGTTCTGACTTGATTTTACCATTTTCGTAATAGTACTTCCATGTACCATTCTCCATTTCGTTCTTGTAACTGCCAGCCCATTGAAGATTGCCATTGGAAAAAAACACTTCCTCTTTCACCATCTCTTTAGTGGAGTTGTTGAAATACAGAATCACATATGGCTTGCCATTTGAGTGTTTCCGCATCACTTGCTTTGTTACATCAGCTTGAGTGAAAAGCAAAGCGAGGCTTAGGATAGAGGAGATAAGTACGCTGGTCATTATAATCGTAGGGTGAGTTTCACATCACGTTTATACCATATGTTTTAAGAAAGGTTACTTATTCCTCATAAGTAACATTCACTTGGAATTTTCCTGTGAAAGTAAATGGAGCGCCTACTAGTTCTTCATTAACAACTTCACGCATTGTAAGGCTGTATTCGACAGGTTCAATACCACCAAAGATTGCGGGTGTAACTCGAATACGACCTGTAATAGCCGCATACTCTCTAACCGGCAAGAGCTCATCATTTTGATTTACTTCTTGAGCATATGCTGAGAATTCAAAATTTTCGTCATCCAAATCCAAAATAGAATAGATGACGTCTGGTGATTCAATAATCAAATTGACATTCCTAGCCTCAACTTCACCTTCTGCACGAATATCTGCTGTGATGTAGTAACGACGGCTCAAAGAGTTCAAAGAATCTGGAATGATGTAATTCGCTGAAAGAAGATTATAGCTGCTACCCTGCCAAGTGTAGTCTCCGCAATCGCAAGCGTACGGCTCTGCTACATATTCAGGGCTTTTCTTACAAGAAGAAAATGTCAAAATGATTGACAAGATAGCTAGAGGTAAAAGGTAAAATCTTCTTTTGGTCATGGTCTTATTTTTCAAAGGGTGCTCGAAAATACGCAATTATTCGAAATCTTGGTAAAGGATGTATTTCTTGCGCATCTTTTTATACTCTTCAAGCTCTTGAGTCCAAGTTTTTCGAATCTCCTCTACCGTTGCACCTTTGATAATATTTTCACGCACGGAAGAATTCCCCATTAATTTATCGAAAAAGTCAGCAGAGCTAAAAAAATTGGATTTGTCGTCACATGTATTGTAGGTGTCGACGAGCCAATTCAAGTAAATTTCTTTATGGGTAGGGAAATAGAACTCGCCGAATTCTTTGACTAAGTGGCCCTTGCAAAGCTGCCCTTTGTAAGGTGCATCTTTAACTACTCCTGGGATATCCTGTGGGGTAAATGCAAACTTACCTGTTTTGTTAGTGGGGCTACCGAAGCATTGGAAGGGGTATTCTGTTCCTCGGCCTACGCTAATGTTTGTTCCTTCAAAAAAACATAAAGAGGGGTAGCTATAGATAGCGCTCATATTGGGCAAGTTCGGTGATGGAGCTACTGGCAGCTCATAAAGTGTTTTATGATCATACCCTTTCATTGATACCACGGTCAGATTGCAGGTAATTCCTCCAGCGAGCCACTTTTCTCCATTGATCATTTGAGCTAACTCACCCACAGTGCAACCGTGTACAACGGGAATGGGGTGCATGCCTACAAAGGATTTGAACTTTGGATCTAGCACAGGACCGTCAATATAAAAGCCATTGGGGTTGGGTCTGTCCAACACGATTACAGGTATTTTATTCTCAGCACAAGCCTCCATTACATAATGCATAGTGCTGATGTAAGTGTAAAATCGCGCACCCACATCCTGAATATCAAAAACAACCACCTCCAGACCTTTTAACATTTCGACAGAAGGCTTTTTATTTTTCCCATAAAGAGAAATAAGAGGAAGCCCCGTCTTCGCGTCTTTTTCATCGCTTACATGGTCGCCCGCGCCATGATTTCCGCGGAATCCATGCTCGGGAGCAAAGACCTTTATAATTTGAACTTTCTGAGATAGCAATGTGTCAACCAAGTGTGTAGAACCTACCATAGTGGTGGCGTTGGCAACTATTCCCACTTTTTTGTCCTTCAATAATGGAAGATATCGCTCAAATTGAGAAGCTCCCATTTCAAGGCTGGAAGGTGCCTTCGCGCTTTGAGAAGCGCAACTCAAATGGATGGAAAAAAGAATGAAAAGAAGAATATTAATTTTCATAAGGCAAATTTGCACTAATACTCGATTCAATAATCAAGCCTCAGTACTTTTACCGTCTAATTTTAGAACACTGAATTTTGCATCCTACATATCAAAGAGGATTCTGAAGGGTGACCAACAGAATAAAATCTCGCGTCCTATTGTTCGAATAGCAACTGTGGGAATAGCAGTGGGCGTGGCTTTGATGATATTGTCTGTGGCTATCGTCAAAGGTTTTCAGAACGAGGTTAAGGGAATGGTGATTGGCTTTGGATCACACTTTCAAGTGGTCTCTAACAGGGACAACATCAGCAAGGACTCACAGCGAATAGAGTATAGTCAGGAAGTGTACGATAATCTCTCCAAAATTGAAGGAGTCAAAAAGGTACAAATATTTGCATCAAAGCCAGGTATAATTGAGGCAAAGGAAGGTCTTCAAGGGGTTGCAATCAAAGGTGTGGGCAAAGATTATGACTGGACATTCCTCCAATCTGTTGTTGTGGAAGGGCGAATCATTGACCAAAATCAAAAGACAGAAAACGAAATTTTTATTTCTGCTCTACTTGCCAAAAAGTTGAAGCTGAAATTGGGTGACAAGATCAGCCTCTATTTTGTGAATGATCAAAATGACGCGCGTCAGCGCAACTTTACTATAGTGGGGCTTTATACTACAGGGCTGGAAGACTATGACTCGCAATATGTTTTTGTAGATATTTCTCATGTACAAAAACTGTCGGGATGGGGCTTGGAGGCTCAGATTTTAGTTGATACTGTATGTAATTTCGGACACATTGCTATCGGAGCGATGGGATTTGGTGGCGATGGCAACCATCGTTTTGATTGGAGCGATTCATCATGGAGAGGTGAGGGGCCACATTTCATTTTAGCTAAAAAAGACACCATCATTTCAGTGGCGCTATCCGATTTGTCGGGCACACAAAGCGATACAGCGTATGCAAAGATCGACTTCATTGATGATTCATCAACGGAACCATGCATACCTTACAAAGTGAGCACATGGACCTCTGGAGGAAGTCAAAGCAAGTACATCGGAGGCTATGAAATATTAATTGATAATTATGATCAATTGATGTTAGCTGATGATGCCATTTTTAACGCGCTACCGTACGATCTACAAACCTTTAAGATTACCGACAGAAGTCCAGAAATTTTCTCTTGGCTGGCGATGCTAGACATCAACGTAATCATCATCATCATTTTAATGGTGGTTATTTCTATCGTCAATATGACCAGTGCTTTGCTTATCATTATTTTAGAACGTCAACAAATGATAGGCACGCTGAAAGCACTAGGGGCGCAGGACAAGCCGATTGTTAGAATTTTTTTGATGAACGCTGCATTTATAGTTGGAAGAGGATTGATCATCGGAAATGTTATCGGGCTGGGCTTGGCATGGATTCAATATAAATTTGAAATAGTATCGCTCGATCCCGCAAATTATTATGTAGATAAAGTGCCGATTAGCATGGAGTGGGGCTTGTTCCTGGCTCTAGATGCAGGTGCAATGATTATTTGTCTTATCGCACTAGTGCTTCCTGCAAAATATGTTTCAAGAATATCTCCCATCAGATCTATACGATTTAGTTAAATCGGTTGACCTATTTTTACCATCTCAATTTAAGAAATGAAATACGCAAACAATATTTTAGAAACCATTGGAAATACTCCGATGGTGAAGATCAACAAACTCACTAAGGACATTCCAGCTTTGGTTTTGGCAAAAGTCGAAACCACTAATCCAGGAAACTCTATCAAAGATCGCATGGCTTTGAAAATGATCGAGGATGCGGAAAAGGACGGACGCCTCAAGCCAGGCGGAACGATAATCGAGGGTACTTCTGGAAATACTGGAATGGGCCTAGCGATTGCCTCAGTGATCAAGGGATACAAATGTATTTTTACTTCTACCGATAAGCAATCAAAAGAAAAGTTTGATGCTTTGAGAGCGTTCGGTGCCGAAGTAATCGTGTGTCCAACGAATGTCGATCCTGAAGATCCAAGATCATATTACAGCGTTTCTTCTCGCCTTGAAAAAGAAGTTCCAAATAGCTGGAAGCCTAATCAATATGATAATCCAAGCAATGCACAGGCGCATTACGAATCAACAGGACCAGAAATTTGGGAACAAACAGATGGTAAAATTACCCATCTTGTGGTTGGTGTAGGAACCGGCGGTACTATCTCTGGGACAGCAAAATATTTGAAAGAAAAAAATCCAAATATTAAGGTCCTAGGAATTGACACTTATGGCTCTGTCTTCAAGAAATACAAAGAGACAGGAGACTTTGATAAAAATGAAATTTATCCATATATCACTGAAGGTATTGGGGAGGATTTTCTCCCACAGAATGTGGATTTTTCACTTATTGATCACTTCGAAAAAGTAACAGATAAAGACGCAGCTATTTACACTCGTGCCATCGCACGCGAAGAAGGTATCTTCGTTGGAAATAGCGCTGGATCAGCGATGGCGGGAGTCCTTCAAATGAAACACATGTTTAAAGAAGGTGATGTGGTAGTAGTTATTTTCCACGATCATGGCACGAGATATCTTGGAAAAATGTTCAATGACGAGTGGATGCGCGATAGAGGATTTCTTGAGGTGGAAAGAAAGACTGCCCGTGATCTCATTGCAGAACATATTGATAAGCCAATGGTGACCATCGGCTCTGGAGAGCTTATTGGACATGCTGTTGCGAAGATGAAGAAATTTGATATTTCCCAAATTCCAGTTATCAAAGATGACGTTATTGCGGGTTCAATTGATGAAAGTAAAATTTTTCAATTGCTGGTTGAGGATCCAAAATTATTGGATAAAAAAATCGATGAAATCATGGGAGACCCTTATCCTGTGGTTTCAGAAGAAACGGCAACAAGCGATGTTTCGAAATTGATTACAAAGGATACTCCTGCAGTACTCGTAAAATTGCACAGCGGCAAATATCACATCGTGACCAAATATGATATCATTAGCAGTATTGCTTAATAAATGTAGAGCGAAAAAAAAACCGAGCGAACGCTCGGTTTTTTTATTTCTAGGATTTAACTGAACTCTAAAATTGTACTCGAAATAATATCAATACACTCTCTCAATTGTGTTTCATTGATGACAAGAGGTGGAGCGAATCGAATGATGTTTCCATGTGTTGGTTTTGCCAACAGTCCGTTTTCTGCAAGTCTTACACAAATGTTCCATGCCTTTTGGCTGTGCTCATCATCATTGATAACTACTGCATTCAGCAGGCCTTTACCGCGAACAAGTTTAACAAGTGAACTTCTTTTAGCTAGTTCATTCATTTCATGTCTGAATATAACCCCAAGGTTTTCTGCGTTCTCAGAAAGCTTTTCATCTTGAAGAACTTGAAGTGCTTCTTGCGCTACAGCACATGCGAGAGGATTTCCGCCATAAGTAGAACCATGCTCACCTGGATGAATGGTCATCATCACCTCATCATTCGCAAGTACGGCTGAAACAGGTAACACGCCGCCAGAGAGGGCTTTACCAAGAATCAAAATATCGGGCTTCACATTTTCATGATCGCAAGCAAGCATTTTACCAGTGCGCGCGAGTCCCGTTTGAACTTCGTCAGCAATCATAAGAACATTGTATTTTGTACAAAGTGCTCTGATGCCTTGTAAATAACCCTCATCAGGAACAACTACACCAGCCTCGCCTTGAATCGGCTCAAACATGAATCCTGCAATGTTTGGTTCACTCTTAAAAATGTTTTCAATTGCTTCAAGGTTGTTGTAGGGTACGATTAAATACCCAGGAACAAATGGTCCAAAGCCGTTGGTGCTACTTGGATCTTGTGATGAAGAAATCGCCGCAATAGTTCTACCCCAAAAATTACCTTCGACAAATACCATCTTGGCTTCATTCGCAGGAACTTTCTTTACATCATATGCCCAACGACGAGCGAGTTTCAATGCTGTTTCACCACCCTCAACACCAGTATTCATAGGTAATACACGATCATAGCCAAAGAATGAAGTGATGAACTTTTCATAGCTTCCAAGTCTACTGTTATAAAATGCACGTGAAGTAAGCGTTAGCTTTTGAGCTTGCTCGGTTAAGGCAGCGATTATGCGCGGATGACAATGACCCTGATTCACTGCAGAGTAAGCTGAAAGAAAGTCAAAATATCTTTTGCCCTCAAGATCCCAAACATAAACGCCTTCACCGCGGTCGAGCACTACAGGGATTGGATGGTAGTTGTGAGCTCCATATTTATCTTCCAATTGCATTGCATGAGACGATGTAAGAGTAGATTCTTGAGTCATAATTTCTGCTGACATATTGTGGTTTATTTAATACAAAGGTACGACTTGAATTTTGGATAAAATAGTTGTCCTATGTGCTAAAAAACAACTTGAAAAAATAGTGAATTGTAAAGCTCTAGAAATCAAAGAGTCACAAATGGGAAAAGTCCGATGTGAGCGGGTTATAGCACGATGAAATTAATTTTTTGGTTGACGAAATTGAAAGTTTAACATGAAAAAAAATCACAAAAAAAAGGTTTCTTCACTTTTTTACTCGAAACTTGCGACCTGAAATGAAATGATCGGTCAAACTAAGGCTGTTTAAGGCAGACTGAAAGAATAGACTTAAGGTATAGACAGAAAGGTGCGGGGAGCTATATTTCGTGGCTCAGGAGTGATTCAAAGTCCTGCCGTTTTGGGAGAGAGGGCGGCAGGTGCCCCGCATCCATTCTGTCTTTTTTTATAATTAAGGTCCATTATTGCTTATTTTCGCGCTCGATTTCAAAGAAACAATAAACAAATGGCAGGAAATATCACATTTACCATGATCAAACCAGATGCAACTACAGCTGGTAACACGGGTAAAATCTTAGACAAAATCATCGAAGCTGGTTTCACAATCAAGGCTATGAAATGGACGAAGTTGAGCAAGGAAGAAGCAGGTCGCTTCTACGCTGTTCACTCTGAGCGCCCTTTCTTCGGTGAATTAGTAGAATACATGACAAGCGGTCCAATCGTTGCCGCTATTCTTGAAAAAGACAATGCAGTTGAAGATTTCAGAACACTTATCGGTGCTACTGATCCACAAAAAGCTGCTGAAGGTACTATCCGTAGAATGTTCGCGCAAAGCATTGCTGCAAACGCAGTACACGGTTCTGATAGCGATGAAAATGCGCTTATTGAAGGTGCATTCTATTTCTCTTCTAGAGAACACGCTTGATTACTCGAATCAATAAAATATAGAAAAGAGCAATCAGGTTTTCCTTGATTGCTCTTTTTTGTTTCAACTACATTAACTACCACAATTTATCTAGTAGAAATGAATAAAATTAAAGTCGCAAATCCAATCGTGGAAATGGACGGTGATGAAATGACACGTATCATTTGGACCTTCATCAAAGACAAATTGATTTTCCCGTATCTCGATTTGGATATTAAGTATTATGACCTCGGTATCGAAAATCGTGATGCGACCGAAGACCGTGTTACTGTTGAAGCTGCAGAAGCAACATTGAAATATAATGTGGCAGTAAAGTGCGCTACTATCACTCCGGACGAAGCTCGAGTGAAAGAGTTCAGCTTGAAGAAAATGTGGAAGAGTCCAAACGGTACGATTCGTAACATTATTGGTGGTACAGTTTTCCGTGAGCCAATCATTTGCAACAACGTTCCTCGCTTGGTACCAGGTTGGACAATGCCAATCAACATCGGTCGTCACGCGTTCGGTGATCAATACCGCGCTACTGACACTACCATCAAAGGAAAAGGAAAGCTGACTATGTCTTTCACCCCAGAAGATGGCGGCGAAACAAAGACTTGGGAAGTTTACAATTTCGAAGGAGATGGCGTAGCATTAAGCATGTACAACACGGACGAATCTATTTTTGGATTCGCTAGAAGCTGCATGAACCAAGCGCTGATGAGAAAATGGAATCTTTACTTGTCTACAAAGAATACTATTTTGAAGGCTTATGATGGACGTTTCAAAGACATCTTCGAAGAGGTTTATCAAAGTGAATTCAAATCTAGATTTGAAGCAATCGGAATCAGTTATGAGCACCGTTTGATCGATGATATGGTGGCATACTGCTTAAAGAGCAACGGTGGATTTGTTTGGGCTTGTAAAAACTATGACGGCGATGTTCAAAGTGACATCGTAGCTCAAGGTTTTGGATCACTTGGTTTGATGACCTCTGCTTTGATTACTCCTGATGGAAAGACAATGGAGGCTGAAGCAGCTCACGGAACAGTGACTCGTCACTACCGCCAGCACCAACAAGGCAAAAAGACTTCTACGAATCCTATTGCATCAATCTTCGCATGGACGCAAGGTCTTGCTTTCCGTGGTAAATTGGATGGTAATGAGGAGTTGATTCGCTTCGCACAAACACTTGAAAAGGTGTGCGTGGATTTAGTTGAGAGTGGAAAAATGACCAAAGATTTGGCTGTTTGTATCCACGGAGATAAAATGAATGAATCTCATTGGTTGACTACCGAGGATTTCCTTGATGCAATCGATGCAGAATTAAAGAATAGAATGAGCTAAGCTTATTCAATAAAAAAAAGCCTCGTCATTGACGAGGCTTTTTTTTGTCCTATCGTTCGAGTTTGTATTCAAATTCATCTGCGTATAGAATTACACAGTGTCTATTCTCAAAGCCAGATTCATTGCCAGTTTTGAAATAGTTAAATCCTGTAGATTGTAATCCACTTGCTTTGATTTCATTAAAATGATTCGGAAAATCTCTTCCATAACTATTTAATGCTTGACCATAATACATCATCATATCATATCCCAATACTGCAAAGTCTGTAGGCTCTGTTTTGTATTTTTTTCTATACAATTCTATCCAATCTTGATTGCGAGCATCGGAGTAGTCAAGGTGAATTGTTTTGGGAAAATGGATATTGAATTTATTTTTTTGATCAGAGGAAATATTGGTCATTGTTTCCCATTCTGATTTTCCGTAAATAATCGCATTGGTGTTTTTTAATGCCTCGAAAACAGAAGCAATGGTCTTTTTGTCATTCGTTGGGACTACCACAATATTTTTCTTGGTTTTGCTTAAAGCCGCAGCCAGAGTAGGGACTGTGCTATTAGCTACCTTTACTTGAATAACGGAGTCTTGCTTTGCTGCAAAATAAGATTGACTGAAAACTTGTACATCACGAGCGTCATCAATCTGAATAGATTGAATTAAAATGACATGATCATTTTTATATTTTTCTGCAAGTGCTCTTCCTAAATACTCCCACTGCGTGGCTTCACTTGGACATGCTTTGCTCATGTTTTGAGAAGAAAGCAATATCTTATTGCTTAGTGGAAATGGGATAACCATATGGGCTCCTGATTTTTCCGTAGCCTTTGCTGTTTCGGTAATTGCATCTTTAAAGGCTGGTCCAATAATTAAGTCAGCATCTGCAATAGTTTTTTTTGCTAAGGCCCGTTGAATCGAAGATTTTGTATCAATGACATCTTCAATAGTCAGCTCTGCTGAAAGTCCTCGCGACTTCAGTGAATCAACGGCCAGCAACATTCCTCTATAGAGATGCACGGAGGCATCACGGAATGTTTTTTCCCTATCGTTCAATGTTGAGTCTGCTTGATTCGAGTAGAATGGGAGTATAACCCCCACTTTATACTTTTCTTTTTTACTACCACCGATGATGGTCAATGGTTTGTTTTCAATGGGTTTCTCAATGGTTGGAGGTAAAACCGAAGGATCATTCGGTAGAGCCTTTACAGGGACATTTATAATTTGTCCTTCTTTTAAAGCCTCACTCATGCCAAGATTAGCTGCTTGTATAGCTTCTACTGTCACTTTGTATTGTCGAGCAATAGCATATAGAGTTTCACCAGATACAACAGTATGCTTTTTCATATTGGCTGTATTTTCTACAGCCGGTTCTGATGTGCTTTTTTTAATCGGAATAAGCACTTCCTGACCTTTCTTTAAACCTTGATCTGCTCCTGGATTGACAGCAATTATTTCATTGATGTCAATGTTGTAAAGTTTCGAAATGGAATAAAGTGTTTCTTTTTTTTCAACCTTGTGAACGAAGAAAGATTTGTCTCCTTTCGAAGTTACTTTTGAATCATTATACTTTGATTTCTCGACAGGGATTCTCAAGGTTTGTCCAAGTTGCAAAGAGACGTCTGATCCCGGGTTTGATGCGACTATGTCATTGATGTCGATTTTGTATAGTTTGCAAATGGAGTAGAGTGTTTGTCCTTTCTCAACCGTGTGCATATAGTATGCCTTGCCTTGAACTTCTTCAACAGGGCCAATCACTTGCGCAGAGGATGAGCAAGAAGCAAATAATAGGACCACCAAAATGATCCATACACTATTTCTCCATTTCAAAATCGAGTTCATCATTATTCCCATTCAATTGTTGCTGGTGGTTTTGAGCTAATGTCATACACCACGCGATTAACACCTTTCACTTTATTGATTATGTCATTGGAAACTTTCGCAAGAAATTCATGAGGAAGTCTGCTCCAGTCCGCTGTCATACCGTCTGTACTATTCACTGCGCGAAGTGCTACCGCTTGTTCATAGGTTCTTTCATCACCCATTACACCTACACTTTGAACTGGAAGCAGAATTGCCCCTGCTTGCCAAACTTCATTGTATAAATTGTTTTCGCGAAGTCCATTAATCCAAATGGCGTCCACCTCTTGCAAGATGCGTACCTTTTCAGCAGTGATGTCCCCAAGAATTCTGATTCCTAAACCAGGGCCAGGGAATGGATGTCTATCCAAGATAGATGATTTGATATTCATCGACCGACCAACTCTTCGCACTTCATCTTTGAATAACAGTCGCAATGGTTCTACCACACTGAGCTTCATGTAGTCAGGAAGTCCTCCAACATTGTGGTGGGATTTGATGGTCTGAGAAGGGCCGCCTCCAACGGATACGGACTCTATCACGTCAGGATAGATTGTTCCTTGACCAAGCCATTTCGCATCAGCGTATTGTTTAGATTCTTCATCAAACACATCGATGAATACTTTACCGATAGCTTTGCGCTTAGCTTCTGGATCGGTTAGCCCTGCTAGTGCAGCATAAAATTTATCTTTTGCATCCACACCTTTAATGTTCAAGCCCATGTCTTGATAGCTGTGAAGTACCTCTTCATATTCATTTTTTCGAAGCAAACCATTATCTACAAAAATGCAAATGAGGTTCGGTCCAATGGCACGGTGAATGAGCATTGCGGCAACAGAAGAGTCAACGCCACCTGATAGCCCCATGATCACTTTGTCGTTTCCAATTTGTGATTTCAATTGAGCAACCGTTTCCTCCACGAATTGAGAAGGTGTCCAGTCTTGTGAGCAGCCACAAACATCTACCACAAAATTTTGAAGCAATTGCTTTCCATCGGTGCTGTGATAAACTTCAGGGTGGAATTGTACACCGTACACTTTTTGATCTCCGAGTTGATAACCTGCACAAGCGACATCTGAAGTTGAGCATACAATTTTCGCGCTAGGTCCTGCATTGAGAATAGTATCTCCATGCGACATCCAAACTTGCGAATCTGTAGGAATATCCTTCATGATGGCGCAAGAGCTATCAACTGACACCAAGTTTGCACGGCCATATTCTCTGTGTGTAGATCTGATTACTTCGCCCCCATGTAATTCAGCTAGTAGCTGAGCACCATAGCAAATGCCTAACACAGGGAGTTTAGATGTATATTGAGAAACGTCTGGCTTAGGAGCACCGTCTTGTTTTACAGAAAAAGGACTACCAGAGAGAATAAGGCCTTTTACATTTGAAGTAATTTCAGGAGCTTTGTTCCAAGGATGAATTTCGCAATAGATGTTTAGTTCGCGAATACGACGCGCAATCAACTGAGTGACTTGCGAGCCAAAATCTAGTATGAGTATGGTCTCGTGCATGGCTGCGAAATTAGTTATATCTGAGCATACATTTGCTCAATAATTAGAAACAATGCTATTAGCAGAAAAATATAAAAATCATAAGATAGTTTTAGCTTCGAAAAGCCCACGACGTCAGGAGTTGATGAAAGGATTGGATATTTCTTTCGAAGTGAGAACCATGGAAGTGGATGAGAGTTTTCCGCCAGCTTTACAGCGCGAAGAAATCCCTTTGTTTTTATCAAAGCTGAAAGCCCAAGCATTTTTACCTGAAATGAAAGCAAATGAAGTAGTAATTACTGCTGATACTGTTGTTTGGGTAAATGATCATGTGTTGAATAAGCCGGAGGATCGTGATGAAGCCATTGCGATGGTAAATGAGTTGAGCGGTAATCAACATGTGGTTTACACGGGTGTGACGATCACTACAAAGGATAAGGCTTTATCCTTCTATGATGAGACCAAAGTGTATTTTGAGGCTTTGACGCAAGAGGAAATCGAGTACTATATCGACAAGTATCAGCCCTATGATAAAGCTGGAAGTTATGGTGTTCAAGAGTTCATAGGTTATATGGGCATCAACAAGTTAGAAGGTTCGTATTTCAATGTGATGGGACTGCCAGTACATCAGGTCTACAAAAAATTAATGGAATTCTGATAGAAAAGAGTTGGAAATTCAGTCATTATTTATACATTTGCCCCCTCAAAATTTATTGAGCCCAACCGGAAAGGTGGGTGAGTGGCTGAAACCAACAGTTTGCTAAACTGTCGTACTGGGTAACTGGTACCGGGGGTTCGAATCCCCCCCTTTCCGCAGAAACCGAAGAGTCTGCCGACTCAAACGTTTCTCGCGAAAGCGAGGCAGGTTTGAAAAGGCAACTTTAGGTAAGTTTCGGGGTGTAGCGTAGCCCGGTATCGCGCCTGCTTTGGGAGCAGGAGGTCGTAGGTTCGAATCCTGCCACCCCGACAAAGAAAAGACAACTTCGGGGTTGTCTTTTCTGTTTTATAATGATCTCGTAGCTCAGTTGGATAGAGCATCTGCCTTCTAAGCAGACGGTCAGGGGTTCGAATCCCTTCGGGATCACTAAAAAAGCCACTCATTTAGGGTGGCTTTTTATGTTTTATATGGGTTCGTTTATTTTAATACTTCCATCGATTCGCCAAAGCAACAAGTGATAGCATCACGGGTACTTCGATCAAGACACCCACAACTGTTGCTAGTGAGGCTCCTGATTCTAACCCAAAAAGTGATATTGCCACTGCCACAGATAACTCGAAGAAGTTACTTGCGCCGATCATGGCTGCAGGTGCGCAAACAGCATGACTCAATTTTAGTTTTCTTCCAATAAACCACGAAAGAAAAAATATGAAATAAGTCTGAATGGTTAATGGAATTGCAATGAGCAAAATCGCTAATGGATCTGATGTGATTTGTTCTCCTTGAAATGCAAAAAGTAGTATCAAAGTCAACAATAAAGCAACAGTAGAAATAGGTTTTAATTCTTTTAAGAAAACAAGCTTAAACCACTCTTCTCCTTTCTTTTTGCGCAAGTAGTTATTTATAAGCCATCCGGCTAAAAGAGGAATAACCACGAAGACCACCACAGATGTTATTAGCGCATCATAAGGAATACCGATAGCTTGTCCATCTTCAAATGCGGAAATCCCAAATGCATGAAATAGAAATGCAACGATGGGAACAAAGGCTATAAGTAGAATTAAATCATTCACACTAACCTGAATCAGGGTATAAGTCGGATCACCATCACTCAGGTAAGACCACACAAACACCATTGCGGTGCAAGGAGCAGCTCCAAGAAGTATTGCGCCAGCTATATATTGATCAGCTAACTCAGGTGTTATCCAAGCTTGAAATATGTGATAGAAGAAAATATATCCGAACAATGCCATACTAAATGGCTTTACGATCCAATTGATAAAGACTGTTAGGCCAAGACCTTTCCAATCTCTTGCAACATGTTTTATCGAAGAAAAATCAATCTGCACCATCATTGGAAATATCATGGCCCAAACTAAAATGGCCACAGGTATATTAACCGTTGAAATATTAATTTCACTTAGTGTGCTGATGGAGTCTCCGCCAATGATACCTACAGCAATTCCAACTCCAATGCACAAGAGCACCCAAAGGGTAAGATATTTTTCAAAGAATCCTATTGATTTTTTAGCTTCCATGATTAGTTATTTATTTGAGACATTACATACAACATTTCGGTGGCTACTTGATCGCAACGCTCGCGATAGGCTTGCATTTTTATTGGACTTTCATCAAAATTTTTTGGGTCTTCATATGGAAGTGAAATTCGCTGCGCTGCTTGCGGAATGTGCGGGCAGTTCGCATCGGCATGTCCACAAGTCATTACTGCGGCGAAACCACTTTTTGGATTAAACGCATCGTCGTAAACTTTAGAAAAACAAATGATAGGAGGTGCCTTTTCATCATATCTTAAAGTATAAACAGGGTTAACAGAATCGCTTAGTTTATTTACTTCAAAACCAATCTCTGATAGTGTTTGCCCCACGGCACTGTACATGGCAGTAGCCTCTGTTCCTCCGTAGTAAACGACAACATTTTTTAACCCGTAAAAGGTTGCTGCAACTTGAGCCCACACTTGTGTCAAATGACTGCGTCGAGAATTATGAGTACAGATCATAGTGAGCCCAATCGTTTCGTCTTCTTTTCTTTTGGAAATGAAATCTACTAAAACCATCAATTGATTTTTTCGATCTTCAGCTATCGAATGAAAGTGTGAAATTCGATCTTCGATATAGGATAGAATTGAGGGATTCATGATGGTGATTTTTTAGCAGCAGCCACCACCTGGTTTGCAGGTCGTGTTTGCGGATGCGATTGTCAAATCTTGTAATTCGATTTTTTGTTTCTGTGATGGAATGCCACATGCATCTGAAGCAAGGCAAGCGGTAATAGTATTCACCAAGTGAAATGAAATGCCGTCGAAATCCAATCCATATTTACCAATGGTTTGTCCTTGATATTCTACTTCAATTTCCCAATCACCTAGCCCTAGTTTCTCTTCTCCTAAAGCAACAATTTTAGTGAGTTTGGCAGCAGCCAAACGATGGTCATGATCGTCCGCTGTCCAAAGTTGAAAACGCACTACGCGCTCTTCACGATATTGACCCCCACAATCAATAAATTGCTTTGTTACTTTTCCAATTTCTGTGACATGAAAATGGGCTGGAACAATTTGCCCGGTAGGGGTTATAAATTGGAGAATCTCTATGGTCGAAAGTGCCTTCTTGAATTCGATGAGTTTCATTATTTTTATATTAATTTAATATTGCAATATTGCGATGAATGGTTTCAAAAAAATAGTCTAGCAACAGTCGCTTCCGCACGAGGTGGAGAATTTCGAAAACAATGCAGACATCATTTCAGATACTTCTTCCCATTTCTTGGCATTGATACAATAACTTACTGAAGTGCCTTCGATAGTGCCTTGGATCAATCCTATGGTTTTTAATTCTTTCAAATGTTGGCTGATAGTCGCTTGAGCAAGACCAAGTTCCTCCACTAATTCTCCATTGATGCAGCGATTTGCTTTCACCAAATATTGAATTATTGCAATGCGCGCTGGGTGACCCAACACTTTTGCGATAAGAGCAATTTCATTTTGATCCTTCGTAAATAAATCTGTTTTAGTTACGCCCATAATTCATCGCAATATTACGATGTAATTTCTGCTTTATCAAATAAATTGTGTTGCCACCCAAATAAGGGCGCTCAGAAGGATGAAGGAAAGAATATTCAATATAATCCCAGCTTTGAGCATATCTGCTGCCTTGATATGTCCACTGCTGTAGGCAATGGCGTTTGGAGGTGTGCTCATTGGGAACATGAAATCACAACTTGCAGCGATGGTAACGGGAATAGCGAAAAGAATCGGGTCGACTCCAGCACCTACTGCTAAGGCCGCAACAATGGGTACGAAAATATTGACCATCGCCAAATTGCTCATCAGTGCGGTGAGTACAAGTCCTACAAGACAGAGCAAACTCACGAAGACAAAGGTGTTCGATTGATCTACTCCCGACATTAGTTCTGTTACTTTCTCAATGAGTCCACTAAACTTAAATGCTTCTGAAAGTGCGAGTCCTCCTCCAAAAATGAGCAATACTCCCCACGGAAGTTTTTCGGTGTCTTTCCACTCTAAAAGCCTTGATTCTGTTGGTTTACTTGAAGGAATAATAAAAAGCATAATGGCTGCGACCATTCCTATACCAACATCCGTTACTTGGATATTTTCTGATGGAAACCATTTTGCAATCGGTTCTTGCAAAATCCATAGGATGGCTGTAAGAACGAATACTACAAATACTCGCTTCTCTTCCTTTTTCCAACTTCCTAATTTATCGAGTTCATCTCGAATGATATTATTGCCAATACTGAATTCACCAAGTTTATTGGGGAAAATTACTTTTACCAAAAGAAAATATGATGAAATAAAAAGTATAAAGGAAAAAGGAAGTCCAAACTTGAGCCAGTCAAAAAAGCTAACGGTGGTGTTGAATGTGTCGCTGCTTAAAATCCCCGCCATTGCCGCATTTGGGGGGCTGCCCACTAAGGTGGCGATACCACCAATACTAGCCCCATATGCGATAGAGAGCATTAAAGTAAGCGCGAAATTTTTCTCTTTTTTACCATGCAGTTTTTTGTCCTCATGCAACAATAGAGCAATCACAGAACTAGCGATTGGGAACATCATCAATGCAGTCGCCGTATTGCTAATCCACATCGAAATGAGATAAGAAGAGGTGTAAAAGCCAAGGATGATGCGATCTGCGCCGAGTCCCGTTCGGTGAACAATGGATAGGGCCAATCTTCGATGCAGGTTCCATTTTTCCATCGCTAAAGCGATGATGAATCCTGACATGAATAAGAAGACATATTTGTTTCCGTAGGCCAGGCACGTTTTTTCAATGGATAAAATACCAAAGAGTGGAAAAACTGCTACAGGCAAGAGGGAGGTAGTACCCATCGGTACGGCCTCTGTAATCCACCAAATCAGCATCCAGGCAATGACTCCTATCGTTTTTGAAGCTATGGGCTCAAGACCAGAAATGGGTAAGAAGCAAAATATCAAGAAGACCAAAGGGCCCGCGATTAGGGAGAGTGTTCTGTTTTTTTCCATCAAGCCAAATGTATCTGATTAATCTCTTCTCTTCATCTGTTTACCTTTGCAAAATATGGCAGATCGTTTATTTAAAAAGAACCAATTATTAGAATTGGAGATTATCGACTTAGCATTCGGTGGTGTAGGCATTGCAAAGATCCCTACTGAGCAGGGCGATTTTACTGTATTTGTACAAAACACTATTCCTGGTCAAATCGTTGAAGCACAGATACAAAAGGCTGCCAGAAGATATGCTGAATGCCGATTGGTAAAAGTCTTGAAGCCTTCTCCACAAGAAGTCTCCATGCCTTATCAACCTATTCCCGGAGCGCCATATGCTACATGGCCTTTGGACTTGCAGATGGCTTCAAAAAAGAAGAACACCATCGAACTTTTTAAACGCATTGGGAAGGTAGAAAATGCGGAACAAATTCTAGATGAATTCATTCAGTCACCCGAACAATGGCACTATCGAAATAAAATGGAATACTCTTTTTCTGTGATTCGATTTGACGAAGCAGAAGAAAAAGAAGTAGACGATTTCGCGCTTGGATTCAAACATAGAGGTACGTGGTGGTGTGTTGAAAATCTCGACAAAGATTCAGGAATGTTTGACGCGGCATTTGAAAATGCACTAAGAGAAATTCGCGAATGGTGCATCCAAAGTGGACTCCCTGCTTGGCTGCCTCCGAAGAGAAGAGGCTTCTTCCGATTTTTAGTAGTTAGAAAAAGCTTTAGCTCAAATGAAATTTTGATGAATCTCGTCACCACAGATGACAATATAGAATTGTTTGACAGAAAGGGATTTTGCGACAGATTGAAATCTCTTTTAGGTGACCGACTAGCTGGGATCATTCATACAATAAATAATGATGAAGGAGATCGTGTCGATCCTCTAAATGGCTCGACAGAATTAGTTTATGGCAAATCGAAAATAGTGGAGGAGATCAATGGGTTGAAATTTGAAATCAGTATGCAAAGCTTTTTTCAAACTAATCCAAAAAGCGCGGAGCGTTTGTATAACAAGGTGTTGGATTATGCTGATGTCGACGGAAGTGATGACGGTACTGTGATCCTTGATTTGTTCTGTGGCACCGGGACTATTGCGCAATTAATGGCCAAGCGGAGTAAGAGAAAAATAGTAGGTGTAGATATTGTTGCCTCTGCTATTGAAGATGCGAAAAAAAACGCAGAGCGAAATGGTATTCATGACATCGATTTTCATGCTGCAGATGTAGGAAAGTTTCTACTGGAATATCCCGATTATCAAGGAAAAATACACACACTCGTTTTAGATCCACCAAGAGGAGGCATCGCTCCGAAAACACTGAGAAAGGTGATGGCTTTGGGTGCAAAAAGAATCGTTTATGTGAGCTGTAATCCTTCTACGCAAGCGCGTGATACGGAGATGTTACGAGAGCAAGGCTACGAGCTTAAAAAATGGAGCTTAGTAGATCAGTTTCCTAATACGTCACATATTGAATCGGTTGCGCTTTTTGAACGATAATGACTTAACTTTCGAACATATTTAAGACCAACATGCCAAAGGAAAGAACATTGATTTTAGAGTCGAGTAGAGTGAATCAAAAAATCACTCGAATGGCACATGAGATTTATGAGCATCATCACAAATCAAAAGATTTGATATTGATTGGAATTTCAGGCCGTGGATTTGAATTGGCAGGTCGCTTGGCTGAATTACTCAAAGAAATTTCTCCTTTGAAAATTCAAAAATTAGAAATTTCCATGAATAAAGAAAATCCACTCAAAGGTGACATTTTGTTGAGTGGTGAGTTATCTGAATTGAAGGGAAAAGAAGTGGTACTAGTAGATGACGTTCTGAATAGTGGTAAGACGCTTATGTTTGCTGCGCGTCATATTCTACAAGTGGAAATCAAAAAGCTTTCTGTAGCAACGTTAGTAGAACGCTCGCATAGAAAGTTTCCTTTGAAATCAGATTTTGTAGGTCTTACATTGTCTACTAATTTGAAGGAGCATGTTTCAGTAGATCTTACAGCAAAAAAAGAAAGCATACATCTAGAGGCTTAGAGCAGCTTCTATTTCATGAGTGATGGTTTCAATCGATTTTTTCTCTGTGTTGATTGTCATCGATGCTTTTTCGTAGAACCTTTTTCTTCTTAAAAAAAGGCTATCCAATGTTTCAAGTATTTCATCATTCGTTTGATGAGCAAGCAATGGTCTTGTCTGCACGTCGTCTTTTAATCTTGAAAGAAGCAATGTGTTGTTTGCTTTTAGATAGACACTCCACCCGCTTGATTTCATAACTTCTATATTGTCGAAAAAACAAGGAGTCCCACCACCTGTTGCTACCACTACACTAGCTCTTTGGTTACATACCTCAAGAAGCGCTTTTCTTTCTACTTCTCTAAAATATTCTACTCCTTTTAGTTTGAAAATATCTTCAATAGAGCGAACTTCTTTTGCCTCGATGTATTCATCTAGATCAATGAATGATTGACCTAACTGCTTTGCGAGGAGTTTCCCGATCGAGCTTTTTCCAGCCCCCATCATGCCAATCAAAAATACTTTCATGCTATAAAGGTACTTGGAATTCGGCCGAATTGACCTGAGTTGTACAACTAGTCTATACTAATTGGCATACTTCACGCGATGAATGCGACATTTTTTCATAAAAATCGAGTTGGATAGCTGTTTGATAGCCCTGAGCAAAACCAAGAACAATGGATTTTTCAAAGTTTACAATTAAGTCACAAGAAGTGATTTCGAGAGCTCAGCAAATAGCTTTAGCTAAAGAGCAACAAATCATTGAGAATGCGCACCTCCTAAAGGCGGTGCTAGAAGTGGATGAAAACGTGACACCATTTTTATTAAAGAAAATGCAGGTCAATGTTGATTTGTTGGAGCAGGCTTTAGACCGCATGATTGACGGTAGGCCTAAGGTGCAAGGAGGTCAATTACAATTGTCACCAGATGCATCACAAACATTATTGAACGCTCAAAATTATTTGCGAGAGTTTCAGGATGAGTTTGTGAGTATCGAGCATATTCTATTGGCCTTGGCAGATGGAAAAGATCAAGCCTCACAAATGCTTCGCGATAGCGGTGTTTCAAGAAAGGAGTTGAAAGCGGCAGTTTTAGAATTACGTAAAGGAAAGAAAGTAACCTCGTCCACCCAAGAGGAAACATACAATGCATTGTCAAAGTATGCGAAAAACCTCAACAAGATGGCCCAAGAAGGCAAGCTGGATCCTGTTATAGGAAGAGATGAAGAGATAAGAAGAGTGACACAAATTCTATCACGAAGATCTAAGAATAATCCTATTATCATTGGAGAACCAGGAGTCGGAAAAACCGCAATTGCAGAGGGCTTGGCTTATCGAATTATCAAAGGAGATGTTCCGGAAAATTTGAAGTCAAAAACAATTTATGCGTTAGATATGGCTTCTCTGATTGCTGGGGCAAAATACAAGGGAGAGTTTGAGGAGCGTTTAAAATCAGTGGTGAATGAAGTGCAGGGAAGTGATGGAGAAATTATTCTGTTCATTGATGAAATTCATACCCTAGTGGGAGCGGGTGGAGGAGAAGGAGCGATGGACGCTGCCAATATCCTTAAGCCAGCATTGGCCAGAGGTGAATTAAGAGCAATAGGAGCTACAACGCTCAATGAATATCAGAAATATTTTGAGAAGGATAAAGCACTAGAGCGAAGATTTCAAAAGGTAATGATCGACGAGCCAGATCGTGATGCTGCAATTAGCATTTTACGAGGCTTGAAAGAGCGTTATGAAAATCACCATAAGGTGCAAATTAAAGATGACGCAATTATCGCTGCAGTAGAATTATCTCAGCGCTATATAACAGATCGTTTTCTTCCAGATAAAGCGATAGACTTGATTGATGAGGCGGCTGCAAAACTGCGTATTGAAATGAATTCAAAGCCCCAAGAATTGGATGAAATCGAGCGCAAGATCATGCAGCTTGAAATTGAAAGAGAAGCGATCAAAAGAGAAAATAATACTTCAAAGCTCACGGAATTAAATCGAGAAATTGCAGAGAAACAAGAGGAGAAGAATAGTTTGTCTGCAAAGTGGCAAGCGGAAAAAGGTGTTGTGGACATGATTCAAAATGCCAAAAAAGAAATTGAAAGTTTAAAGTTTCAGGCTGAGCAAGCAGAGCGTGAAGGAAACTACGGTTTAGTAGCAGAAATTAGATATGGTAAAGTGAAGGAGCAAGAGCAAATCATTGAAAAGGAACATTTGAAGTTGATAGAGCTTCAGGCTAATTCTAAGATGCTCAAAGAGGAAGTGGATCCAGAGGAGATTGCGGATGTGGTAAGTCGTTGGACGGGTATTCCTGTTACGCGATTGGTGGAGAGTGAGAAAGCGAAGTTGCTGCGTTTAGAATTAGAGCTGGGCAAGAGAGTAGTGGGACAAGAAGAAGCAATAACTGCAATTAGCGACGCTGTTAGAAGAAGCAGAGCGGGATTGGCAGATGAGCGCAAGCCTATTGGTTCGTTCATTTTCCTCGGTACCACTGGTGTGGGAAAAACAGAACTGGCTAAGGCCTTGAGCGAATTCCTTTTCAATGACGAAAATGCAATGACTCGAATTGATATGTCTGAATATCAAGAAAGTCATAGTGTGAGTCGATTAGTAGGAGCGCCTCCCGGCTATGTGGGGTATGATGAGGGCGGTCAATTGACAGAGGCTGTGAGAAGAAAGCCTTATAGTGTGATTCTCTTAGATGAAATTGAAAAAGCCCATCCTGACGTGTACAATATTCTATTGCAAGTTTTAGATGATGGACGTTTAACTGACTCGAAAGGTCGAATGGTCAATTTTAAAAACACCATTATTATCATGACAAGCAATTTGGGATCTCAAATAATTCAAGAGAACTACGATCGCGCAAAGGATCCAGATGATTTCGAATTGTTTGAAAAAACGAAGTCTGAAGTACTTTCATTGCTAAAATCAAGTCTGCGCCCAGAGTTTTTGAATCGCATTGACGAAACCATAATGTTTACCCCGCTTCGCAAAAGCCAAATAGAAAGTATTGTAAGGATCCAAATGAAAGCGCTTACCGAACGTTTAAAGGCTTCGGAGATAAACTTAGTCATTACACCAGACGCGCTGTCGTACTTGGCTCAAAAAGGCTTTGATCCGCAATTTGGAGCTAGACCAGTAAAAAGGGTAATTCAGCGAGAAGTCATGAATGAATTATCGAAATATATCCTTTCTGGAAAAATTGATAAAGCTGAGCCTGTTGTTCTGGATGTATTTGATAATCAGGTGGTTTTCAGAAAAAAGATCGAAGAAGAAGCTCTAATAGAGGTTTAATTGATTTTTTTTTGAAAAAAGTGAAACCTTTTGAAACCTACTGGCGTACAAAACAATGTAGAATGTTTTTTTTGGTTTATTAAGGTTACAAAATATTGAAAGTCCCGAGTTGCCCCTCGGGACTTTTCTTTTTAAATTTTTTTTTTGAAAAAATGAAACCATCTTTTTGAAGGTCCCGTTAAAGACCAAAGAATGATGCTTGTGGTTAGGCATTATTCTTTCAGCGAGCAAAACAAGACTTCTCAATAGAGTAGTTAAGGTTAATTAAGGTTAAGCAAATGAAAAACCCCGGAAAAGACCGGGGTTTTTCATTTTATATAATCGGAAATTATTTGCCTTCGCTGAATTTAGCCATTTCCTTCTCGAAAGTTTCTTTGAACTTTTCGTAGTTATAGTCAGCTTTGATTTTCTCGTTTTGAGAAAGGGTTTTGTTATAAGCATCTGCGATACTAGCACCTGAAAGTTCAATTGCGATATAACTTACATAAGTTACTTGATCGCCAACTGTTTTCATGGTCACTTCATCACAGATTTTCTTAGCTCCACGAAGCTCTTGGTCTACCAAAGTTCTAGACATTTCTTGGAAAGTCTCAGTCACTTCTTCTTTGTTGTTAAATTCAGTAGAATTTACATAGTTATCACCTACAATCTTCATTGTAGCGCTGATAGTTTTTGCAAGTTCTGCGTTGGCATTAGAACGAGCTTTCTTTTTTGCTGTTTCACGGTCCAAACTTTCTCCAGTTGCGTTTGCACGAAAGGCATCCTTAGTGCTCATGTATTCTGGGCCACTGCAATATTCTACGATACGCACTTCGCCAGCTGGCTTAGGAGTTTCAACTGTTTTTTCTTTCTTTTTACAACCTACTGCACCAAAAGATACAGCGGTAACGAAGAGGGCAATGGTAAAAATTCTAGTATTCATAATGTTGGTTTTTTTCATTGTTAAACGTATTTGTCCTTTTTCTACAATCGTGCCAAAGCTAGAAAATTGATTCCAATATTGAAGAAATCATTTGCTCTTCGATACGTTGTTTTCCTTTTTTATATGCCTCAATACTTGCTGCATCTTTATTCAACTGTAGGCCCTTGATGTTGTTTATTGATTCTTGAAATACCTTGTCTCCTGCGCGATTGGTAATAGTTATAGACATTTCTAAAAATGCCACCACAAAGCCTTGGGAAGTACCTCCTTCAGTGCTATTTGCACTTATTTGTATCACATAATCCGCTCGATCAGCTGCCCCTAATTTTAATCCTTTTTTAATCAATTCAGCCTGTACTGAAGACGAAAGAGTGGCACTTGTACCTAAGTTTCCGTAAACCTTTTCGCTGGATTGGACTACAAATGTAGGCGCGATAAATTCAATTGGGATTTTTTTAGTCTCGGTTTTTAGATTGCGAAGCAAGGCACCAGTGATTTTTTGATCTAGATCCAATGGCTGTAATGGCATGAGATCAATAGTCACTGTAACTGCTAGCTCCTTATCATTTGTATTTACCTCGCTGATCAGCATACCTACCTGTCCCTGATTGTCTGTAACTTGAACACGTGGCTTCATGTACTTGTTTTTTGGGTAGTTAAATGCTGTAGTTATTCCTGAAACGGGCTTATCATCATATTTAATGAAATAACTAGAGTTACTGGAATAGTCATTTTCAGCTGCGAGGGTGATTTTTGGAGTGGTATTCACAATGGTCAAACCCGAAGAAACTCTTTGAAGACTTGAGTAAATCGAATTGTCTAAAAATATTTTCCCTTCTTCTGCTTGGTATTCATTGGTGTCATTCCAATAATCCTTTAAAGCAAATAGTCCTCTTAAATAAAGGTCAATGGCTGCACCAATGTTAGCATTGTTTTCCGCTTCTTTTCCTTTAGAATAAAAGTCATATGCGCTTGCTTGCGCTTTACTTTTCTTTAGGGCCTTTTGTTGTTGATAGAGCCCTTTGTTAAGTCGGTAATAAACCCAATATTCATTGTCATTTTCCCAAGTCCCTGCAACTTCGTAGTCTTCGATGAGTTCGTCTGTAGAGGTGTTAATGTTAGAAATAAACTCTTCACTGAAATTCTTATTTACCTCAAGCGTATTTAGAAAAGTATTTCCCTGAACTCGCACACTAATTTCTGTTGCGAGATCATTCAATGCGTTTTTCTTAGCGATGGATTGGTAATCGAGTGGCTGAGCTTTTTTACTTGAACTGCCTACGCCAATATAATATCCACTGCTGAAAGGACGCTGACCAACCCACTCAGGACGAACGTTAGTTGCGTTATCGGGAACTGTAGTTTTTACAGTGTCCTTAGATCCACAACCACTCAAGATAGCAAGCGCTATCGTGAAGGCGGTGAGGAGAAGGCTGAAATATTTTGAGTTCATTATTGCACAATCTTTTGTACTGCACCACCAATTTGATTCGAAAGCTGGTTGCTTACTACATTGAATAACTCATTTGACATTTCACCGGTTGGTTTCAATTCTTGACGCGCATTCATCAAACTTACCAGCGAACGACGATCTTGTTGGTTGAAGTTAACAGTATTATTATTTCCGGCAGGGTAAAGCTCATTGGCATTGCCCTCATACTTTCCAAAAGTTACCTGGTCAATCACTGATTTTTCAATGATTTCAGTTTTGATCAATTCTCCTGTTTGAAGATTAATCATTTTATATTGGAAGCTAAGTGAAACAGAGTTCGAGTTCGAATACTCAACATAATTTACAGGCTTATAGCGAGTTTCATAATAGTATTTTCCATCTTGCTCGTTCAGTTTCTTTACTTTATATGCCTCATATGCCTCGCGAGTTGCAGAGCGCAACTGGCCATTTTTCATATTGTAATTCAATACTGTTCCAGTTAAAATTGCTTGCGCTCCCACGAGTTGACCCACACTAACTGCGGTAGCTTCATCAACAACTCCGCTCAATTGAAGTTTTTGCTCTTGAAGAATCGCTTGAATGTGTTCACGATCTACGATTCGCAAGAAAGGATCGTTGATGGAAATCAAAGCCTCAAGTGTATATGCAGATACTTTTGCATCCAGACCAGTTGAGCTGGTAGCGTTTTCAAAAGGTAATAAAGCAATAGTGTAGGTCCCCTTTTCAATGCACTCTTTGCTTTTTACTTTAGCGTCTTTGTAGTCAACTTTGCGAGCCATCACTTTGTTAAAGCCATCATAAGCTTCGCGATAATGCTTTATGTCCATTGCTCTAACAGCGGCGCTATATAATGGCTCCATGAAGGCAATATCTGCTAGATCTTTCGAGTCTTTGTAGTTAGGTTCGAGTGTTCTAATCTCGCTGAACTTTGTTTCAGCTTCCGCAAATTTTTCTTGTTCTAGAAGCGATGTGCCGGCTTCATAAAGTTCGGTTAAGTATGCAGCTTTTACATTTTCATAATCTTGTACATAAAATTCAGCGATGTCGAGTGTAATGCCAACTCCTTGAATTTTGCTTTTGTAGTCACGCACTTTGTGGAAGGCGTAAACTGCTTTTTGGTTAGAACCAAAACTCTTTTCACGAGCGAACTCACCTAGCATTTGGTTGAGTAGTAATTGCCCGTTTTTCTTCATTCCAATTTGCGCGTCGATATTGGTTCTTTTTTTCAAAAGAGCATTGTAGTAGCTATTTGCAGCTTCGGTTGTTAAGCCGGCAGTCTCTTGTTTGACGGCCATTTTAGTGAAGTACTTGCTACCATGACAGGCCATCAAAAAGATACTGATTAAAGCGAAAACGTAAATATTTTTCATAGTATCTTAATTTAATATTGAAATGAGGTATAATAAAATTGGCCACTGGAGTCGCCTACCAGTGGCCAACTGATAGTCCAAAAATTATTTAGATTCTAAGTATGAATTCAGATCATCAATTGAAGATGAGAAGCTGAATGCATCATTGATCATGTAATAGTTATTCTTATCTGTGCAATAGTCATAAGCGTATTTTGCAAACTCCAATTTTGTTTCTTCAAAACCGAATACTTCCATTACTTGCTTGATTTGAGCGCTGCTCATGCAGTTAGATTTTACAACTTGCTTAGCAAGAGTCAAGCGAGTGTCGTCAAAACCTTTGTCTTCAATGCTTTTCTTAGCGCCAGCAAACGAAGCTTGATCCATAGCTCTTGAACATCCTCCTGTTGTTGTTACAACCACTTCTTCTCTTGGTCTTGGAGCTGCTGGAGCTGGAGTTGTTGTGCTTGTTGTCTTCGTAGTGGTTGTCTTAGTAACAGTTGTAGATTCCTGAACATCCATTTCGGTTTCCATTCCTTCAATGTTCATGTTAATGCCCATGCTCACACCGCCAACATTCATATTTACATTGACTTTTTCTCCTGTAGTTCCAGGTTTAACAGTAGTTGTTGTGGTTGTAGTAGTGGTAGTACCAGTGGTTGCTGGCTTAACGGTAACTGTACTTGTTGCTGGAGTAACGGTGGTAGTCATTGTAATTTCTTCAGCATCTACTTCCATGTCTTCTCCCATGTCATCGTCATGTTCTACAACGTAGTCAACTACTTGAGTGCTAGATTCTGGCGTTGAAGCTGTAGAGGAAGATCCAATTGCAGCTTCTGTTTGCCAACGGCATACCCATTCACCTTTTTTAGTGGTCTTAACAGCATATGTTGTTACCATGCCTTGTTTCACAGAAAATGTTTTTTGAGTAAAATCTGGAAGACTTGGATCTTCGAAATCAATGCGTGCTTGGAAGAATTCACCTACAAGACCATTTACCTTGACGTTGGTTTGAGGTTTTTCATTTTGTTTTTCTCCATTGAGGATGAGGGTAAACTTCTCACCATTTTCAGAGAATACAACTGCATCAGCGTTTTGAGCTACTGCGAAGGTTGCGAATCCTAGAGCAAAAGTTAGAAGGGTAAATACTTTTTTCATCGGTTTATATTTTGCGGTTAAAATTAATGTTTGATTGCCTATTGGCGAAGGTTGTGCCAAAAAAAATAAATCAAGGCGCTTATTCCTATTTTTGGCATCCAAAACGCGAAGAAAGTCCAATTTTTCTAACGAAATGAAGAAGATACTTGTCATTGGAGCAGGCCGAAGCAGCTCTAATTTAATTAAATACCTCTTGGAACACGCCTCGTCCAACCAATGGATTGTGAGAGTGGGCGACATGGATTTGAATTTTGCAGAAGAAAAAATTGGGGGAAGCGCTCATGGGGAGGCTTTTGTTCTGGATGGTTCCAATAAAGAACAACGAAGATTGGAGATTGCAGCTGCTGATTTGGTTGTTTCAATGCTTCCAGCCTCTATGCACGTTGAAGTGGCCAAAGATTGTATCGCGGCAAAAAAGCATGTGATTACTCCGAGTTATGTTGCAGATGAAATGTGGGCCTTGGATCAAGAAGCCAAGAAGAATGGTGTTTTGATTTTAAACGAAATGGGTGTCGATCCTGGGATTGACCACATGTCGGCAATGCAGATTATCCATGAAATCAAAGTGTCGGGCGGAAAATTAGAGTCTTTTGAATCCTTGACAGGGGGATTGATAGCTCCTGAATCGGACAATAATCCTTGGAATTATAAAATTACATGGAACCCTAGAAATGTAATTCTAGCGGGATATGGGGGAACAGCTCGTTTTCAAAAGAATCATACCCTGAAATTTATTCCTTATCACAGATTGTTTGAGGATATTCAGACCATTTCTGTTGATGGGGTTGGCGACTTCGATGGATATGCCAATAGAGATTCATTGAAGTATAAAGCAATCTACGGATTGGAGGACATCCCTACTTTATACAGAGGCACTTTGCGCAAGCAAGGTTTTTGCGAGGCATGGAATGCGCTTATTCAAATTGGTCTAACTGATGATTCTTTCGAAATAGAGAATCCATCAGCATTGACTTGGCGCGACCTCACAGCTTCTTTCATTGATGGTGGAAAAGAAAATCTAGAATCGCATGTCCAGTCGCGTTGGAAGTTGAGTGATGTGGTGATGTCAAAATTGGAGTGGTTGGGGGTTTTTGAAGAGGAAAAGCTCGCTGTTTCGAAAGGCACGCCAGCAGTGGCTTTGCAATCACTAATAGAGAGAAAGTGGAAATTGGATGCAGGCGATAAAGACATGATCGTGATGTACCACCGCTTTGTATATGAGTTGGAGGGACAAAAACATTTGCGCACCTCGTCAATGGTCTGTATAGGAGACGATCCCACATATACTGCCATGTCTAAAACAGTGGGATTACCTATCGCAATTGCAGCTCGAATGATTCTTGATGGAAGAATGAAAGAGACTGGAGTACTTCTTCCGATTCAACCGGAGATATACGAGCCAGTTCTAGAAGAATTAGCTACATTGGGTGTGAAATTTATAGAGAAGGATATCTTGATTTAATGAAAATAACGGCGCTGCTTATACTCATACTTGTGTCTCCAAATCTTTGGAGTCAGAGCAACCGTATGCCAGAAGTTCCTAAGGAGTACGCATGGAACACACCAGAAGAGTATGAAGCGGAGCAGGAGAATATTGAAAAATGTCTAAAATGGTTGTGCAATAATCCATTGGGAGATAGTATTGCATTGCGCAGCGAAGTGAACGCATATGTGATGCAATGGCTAGCTGGCGCACCATTTATGGAGTTGGTGGTTGATACCAAGTCCATTCCTTTTGTTCAAGATCATGAAGATTTGCTGTTCTCTTACATTCATGGCAAAGCTTATTATTTGCTGAAGCACTTGAATGATAAGGATCAAGATAAACTTCACATGAAAGGGCTTGAGGTAGTGTGCAGTCTGGCTCAACAGAGTGATGAATTATCACAATCAAAAGCACTTCGTCCAATGCTGAGAGCCTATCGCAGAGGGCAGTTGAAGAATTTTGTCAAAGAACAAAAAGGAGGGTAAAGTACTTTTACAACTATGAAGAAGTTTGAAATTCCTGAGCAATATAAATCCACGATTATTGGTAGTTTGAAGGCGTGGAGAAAATCAAAAGATCCGCGCAAGCAGGATTTCGAACCGACTACGATTGATTTCGGACCTGTTAGTTTAATCCTTCCTCGTCATTTTGGTTTTTGCTATGGAGTAGAAAACGCCATTGAGATCTCATACAAGGCTATTTCTGAAAATCCAGGAAAGAGAATTTTGTTGCTGAGTCAGATGATTCATAATCCCGCTGTAAATGAAGATTTAGAGAGAAGAGGTATACAGTTTATTATGGACACCGAAGGACATCAGTTCATTCCTTGGGACGCTATAACCAGTGATGACATAGTTGTAATTCCTGCGTTTGGAACAACTGTAGAAATCGAGCAGTTACTCGCTTCGAAAGGTATTGAGACAAAGAAGTATAATACCACTTGTCCATTTGTGGAGAAGGTTTGGAAGCGCAGTGCGGAGATTGGTGTCAAGGGTTTCACAAATATCATTCATGGCAAACACAAGCATGAAGAAACACGAGCGACATTCTCACATAGCGCACAAAATTCACCTAGTATCATTGTACGTGATATGAAGGAGGCTGAGCAATTAGCGAAGTACCTTCGAGGAGAAGGCAACGCGTCAGATTTTTATCAAGAATTTAAAGGAAAATATAGCGAAGGCTTTGATCCAACAAGTGATTTAAAGCATGTCGGAGTGGTGAATCAAACAACAATGCTCGCTACCGAAACACAGGAAATTGCTGATTTTTTCAAGCAAGAAGTGCAAAAACTTCATGGTGAAAATAGCTTCGCAGACACACGAGACACATTGTGTTATGCGACCAATGATAATCAAGATTCTACATTGGCTGTGTTGGATAAAGAGGCGGATTTAGCATTGGTAATAGGCGGTTACAATAGTTCAAATACGAGTCAATTGGCTACCATTTTGTCTCAGAAAATGCCTGTCTATTTTATAAAAGATGCTTCTGAGATTTTATCTGAAAAACATATAAATCATTTTGTTTATGCAGATCAAAAACTCTATACCCAAGAAAACTGGCTTCCATCCAAGGAGAAAGTGAGTATTGTTGTAACCAGCGGTGCATCTTGCCCAGACACAATTGTGGAAGAAGTGTTAAGAACTGTTTTGAATCTGTTTCCAGGGGTGCAGAATATTGAAAATGTGTTACAAGAGGTCACTTCTAAGTAAGTTGGCGCTTCATTCGTTCTTACCTTTGAGGTCTGAAGAATTGATCTAATGCTTCAGATTATTTTATGGCAGATATTATTCAATTATTACCGGATTCAGTAGCTAATCAAATTGCGGCAGGTGAGGTTGTTCAACGACCAGCATCGGCTGTCAAAGAATTGGTTGAAAACGCTATTGATGCGGACTCTTCTGCTGTTCATGTAATCATCAAGGATGCAGGCAAAACACTTATCCAAGTCATCGATAATGGCAAGGGGATGAGTGCTTCTGATGCGCGTATGTGTTTTGAACGACATGCAACGTCGAAGCTGAAGAAATCAGAAGATTTATTTTACATACTTACCAAAGGTTTTCGTGGCGAGGCATTAGCTAGTATTGCTGCAATCGCACAGGTCGAAATGCGAACGCGCCAGCGTGGTGAAGACTTGGGAACAAGAATAGAAGTAGAAGCGACGAAATTTAAACTGAGTGAGCCAGATCAATGTGCGGAAGGAACGAATATCATGGTGAAGAATTTATTCTTCAATGTTCCAGCACGCAGATATTTTTTGAAGAGCGATGCAATTGAATTCAAGCATATCATCGAGGAGATCCAGCGCATCGCGTTGACGCATCCTGATATCGAATTTAAGTTGACTCACAATGGCGCGGAAGTTTTCAATTATCCAAAAGCACCATTGCGTCAAAGAATAGTTCATGTGTTGGGATCGAAGTATAATGAGAAGCTTGTGCCAGTTGAAGAGGATACAGATATTGTTGGTGTGACAGGTTTTGTTGGAAAACCAGAAGCTTCTAAGAAAACAAGAGGGGAGCAATTTATTTTTGTAAATAATAGATTCATTAAGAGCACTTATTTGAATCACTCTATTGTCGGTGCTTTTGATCAATTGTTGGGTGATGGACATTTTCCACTTTACCTCATTTACTTGGAAATAGATCCAGCTCAAATCGATATCAATATTCACCCAACAAAAACAGAAATTAAATTTCAAGATGAGCGTGCGATATATGCAATCTTGCATGCAGCGGTGAAGCGCGCTCTTGGCAGACATAATATTTCTCCTACACTAGATTTTAATCAAGAAGTATCCATTTCCATTGATCCAATGAGAAAGGATATTCCTATTCGCGAGCCACAGATAGCGGTCAATCCACATTACAATCCATTTGAAACAAAGCCAAAGCGCGAGAGCTTGGTGCAAGGTTGGTTTGATAACAAACAACAAGTTCGCAAGGGGTGGGAGGAGTTGATGGAGATTTCGCGAATGGTCGAGAATACAGAAATTCCAGTTTCTGAATCCGTCGATAAACTTTTTGAAATCGATGAAGATGTGATTCCAATGCAGTGGAACAGACAATATCTTTTGGTTCCTATGGAAGATACCATGCTGTTAGTTGATCAACAGCGTGCGCATCGCAAAGTCTTGTTTGAACGCTATACTCATCTTATCGAAAAAGGTCAAGGCAATATTCAACAATTACTTTTTCCAGAGGTTTTGGAATTAAATGCTTCTGATTTTGCTTTAATGCAAAGTATGTTGGATGATATTAGAGCGTTGGGTTTTGATATCGAGGAGTTTGGAGGGCATTCCTTTCAATTACTCGGAATTCCAGCAGATGCAAACGTTTCTGATGCAGAGAAATTGATGGAAGAATTTTTAGAGCAGTTGAAGAATGAGCAATCTGCTCTTCATTATAAAGGAAGGGAAAAGCTGGCTTGGGCAATGGCAAGTAGCAGTTCTATACGCTATGGTCAAATGCTTACGTTACCAGAAATGAAAGATTTATTGCAACGATTGATGGCTTGTAAACAGCCTCAGTTCGTGCAAGGCAATAAGCCTGTTTATGTAAGAATAACACTTGACCAAATTGGTCAACAATTCAAGTAAGATATGTTTAACAATTTAGGACCGGCAGTAAAGAATATCATCATCATCAATGTATTGGTGTACCTGGCTTGTTTTGCAGTGCCGCAGCTTCGGGACATGCTCTCTGGTTACTTTTATCAAAGTCCAAATTTTCGCCCGTGGCAATTGGTGACGCACATGTTTACACATGCACCATCCATAAGTCACATCTTTTTCAACATGTATGGTCTGTTCATTTTTGGATCGGCATTAGAACGCTACTGGGGATCAAAGCGATTTTTGATATACTACTTCGTTTGCGGCTTCGGTGCTTTTTTCTTGCACGAAGCAATCAACTACGTAGAAATACAAAACTTGATTTCGCAATTATCTCCTCTTGCTGTTCAAGAAGTTTTTGAAGAGGGAGCAGGTATCATAAGAGAAGGGAAGAACTACACTGATCCGGGATACGGAGCTCTCAATGCGGCTTTAAATGTTGGGGTTGTAGGAGCATCAGGTTGCGTGTTTGGTGTCTTGTTAGCTTTTGGAATGATGTTCCCGAATACAGAATTAATGTTGCTTTTCCCGCCCATTCCTCTAAAGGCAAAGTGGTTTGTAATGATTTATGGTGCGATAGAATTAATGTTGGCGTTACAAAACTCTCCAGGTGATAATGTGGCTCACTATGCTCACTTAGGTGGTATGATCTTCGGATTTATTCTTTTGAAGATTTGGAAAAAAAGAGATGGTAGTCTTTATGGCAATAACAATTTTTATTGAGTAATTTTTTATGTTGAAGAATGCCATATCAGCGATTAAAAAATCGGACGGGTTGGTGCGCTTAATAGCGATCAACGTTATCATTTTTCTCGTCATTCAGTTTGTACATATCTTTTCTCGCTTCTCAGAAAATGATCGTTTTATTGAGGCGCACCCAGATTTGTATCTCGCTGCAACAAGCAGTCCTGAAAGGTTATTGGATCGTCCTTGGTCTGTGTTTACACATATGTTTACTCATGAAGAAGTAGGGCATTTTATTTTCAATATTTTTTGTCTTTACACAGGTGGGCGATTGTTTCGATTTTTTCTGGATAGCAGAAAATTAGTGGTGAATTATATTCTTGGAGGCCTAAGTGGTTTTGCTTTGTTCTTCCTTTTTTTCAATTTATTTCCTGCGTTACCGAATGATAGTTACATACTTGGTGCATCAGCTGCTGTAATGTCGATTATTATTACTGTAGGTGTTGTGCAGCCTAACTACCGCATTAAATTATTTGGTGTTTTTGAAATGAAGTTGATGTGGCTTTGTATAGTTTTAGTTTTTGTTGATTTAGTGAGTCTTCGAAAAGGATTTAATTCCGGAGGGCATATTGGCCATCTTGGAGGAGCGCTTTTCGGTTTGATCTATGGTTTAAACTTTCAAAAAAATAGGAACATGGGTTCTTGGTTGGAAAATTTATTTTCGAAAATTTCTGGAATGTTTGGAGGTAAGAAGAGCCATCTTCAAACAGTTCATAGACGCCCCATTACGGATGATGAGTTTAATGCTGAAAAGGTAAAGCGTCAGAAAAGAGTGGATGAAATTTTAGATAAGATCAATCGCTCTGGATACGAAAGTTTGTCGAAAGAAGAAAAGGATTACCTGTTTAAGTACAGTCAAAAGTAGATGGAAGAAAAGGTAAATAAAAAGAAGAGGTTTACGCTTAATCGTGTAATGCTAGTGCTGAATGCACTGGCTATTCTCTTTTTATTACTTTCTTATTTACCAAGCAATTTCCCTCCATCATCGCTAGGCTATATTACCTTGCTCGGATTGGGTTATCCGATTTTGTTGATGATCAATTTCGCGTTCATTCTTTTTTGGATGTTTCGAATCGCTCGCTTTATGCTTTTATCGGCCATTGCGATAGTTATCGGCTTCTCTCAACTCACAGATTTTTTTCGATTCGCAATTGGTGAAGACGCGTCAGAGGTTACGGATGGTCGCATTGAAGTAATGACATACAATGTTCATTTATTTGGGCTTTACGATGGAGAAGAAGCAGAAGCAAAAAGGGATAAAATATTTGATGTGTTGAATGGCGAGTCGCCCGATATACTCTGTTTCCAAGAGTTTTTTCATTCTGATAAAAAGGATTACTTCGTCACGAAAGATTCGATCGTAAAGTTCCTCCCAACGAAATATTATCACGCTCGATATACACATGCTACGGGCCGAAGAAGCTATTTCGGTGTGGCTTTATTTTCAAAGTATCCAATTGTAAATCGTGGCTACATTCCTTTTGAATCGGACGTTAATAATTTCTGCATTTATGCTGATCTAAAAATCGGAGATGACACGGTTAGGGTGTTTAATGCACACTTGCAGTCTATACGATTCAAACCAGAGGACTATGCTTTTGTAGATGACAATAAGAACGAGGAGCAGTTGAAGACAGGAGTGACGCGAATTGCAGAGAGATTGAAAATTGCCTTTGAAAAAAGGCAATCACAGGTTGAAAGTGTTGCGGCAGGTGTAGCATCTTCTCCATATCCTGTCATTTTGTGCGGTGATTTTAATGACCCACCTGTTTCATATACATATGGAGTTTTGAGCGATATTCTTATCGATTCATTTAAGGAGAAGGGAAGTGGAATCGGTAATACTTACAATGGAGCGTTCCCATCTTTCCGCATTGATTATGTGATGCATAGCAAAGAGCTAGAAGCACTTGATTATCGAACGGTAAAAGCAGATTTAAGCGACCACCTTCCCGTTGTAGTCGGGTTTAGATTTAAGCCTGACTCGTTGCAGTTAAACTAGGATCCGGGCGTTTCAAAACTCTTTCGTAGACTGTAATTGCTAGCAAGAGCATGCTCATTCCATAGAAAAAATCATCCATGGGTACACTCCAAATTCGAAATCCAAGATTGTGATCATTGTTATACCAAACGATTTGATCCGATATGATTTCTGGAGTAGAATTGAATAGAGGATACTGCCAAAAGTCAAGCCCCGTGAGCACTCCATTGGAAATATAGAATGGAATTAGCAGTACAATCCATGAAATATGGAAGTGATTCATGAATTTCGATTTCCAATAGAACGTGTGCAGCGCGAGTAAAATGAGCGCAACCAAACTGGTCGAGAAGGTGTACCAGTGATTGGTGAATTTTATTAGAAAGAAAACTGCAAGCAGCATATAAAATACACTTAGGTATTTTGTTAATGTTTGCATTTTTAGTTTTGGCAAAAAGAAATGAAAGCATTCATATGTGAAGATGCTGGCGTAAGGAATGCAGATAAAAAACAACCACTCTTCTAAAGGTAGATTACCGAGAAATGTGCCGGATATGTACTTGGGATTAAATCCCCATACACCATTTGCGGTAAAGTACATGTCCCATGGAATGAACAAAGCCATCATTGCAATGATTCCGGAAACCAATGCCTTCCAGTTTTTGTAAAATGGCATCCATTTTTGAAAGCTAAAAAGGAAGGGAAAGCCAATACAAAGAATATTCACAGCGATATAGTAGTAGTGCTGCTGAATCATGCAGTACGCGTTTTGTTCTCTCTGTATTTAGCCGCTTCTTTGAAATATTTTAATGGCACCCATAGCATACCGAAGCACTCACCATGTTCTTTTCCCATGTGTTTGTGATGTACTTTATGAGCCTTGCGAATTGCACGGAAATACAGATTGTCTGTTCTTTTAAACCAATCGAAGCGCTGGTGAATAAGGACATCATGTACAAGGAAATACGCAATACCGTAAAACAAAATGCCGAGCCCGATGAAAAATCGGAAATCATAATTTGCCATGGCGCCGAACATCATCAAAAGCCAACTCGGCACGGCATATATCAAAAAGAAAACGTCATTTCTTTCGAAGAAACTTTTGTGAGGTACGTGATGGTCTTCGTGAAAATACCACATGAATCCGTGCATCACGAATTTATGTGTGGCCCAAGCCATAAATTCCATGGTGAAAAATGTGGCTAATACTATGAATACATACAAAAGCGATGTCATGATCAATTATTTTAAAGCAAGTTTATTCTTCTCTTGTAAAACGATTGGAAGCGCAATTTTAAACCATTCCGTATAGAGTGCAGGATGCGCCTGCATGTGTGCTTCCAATTCTGAAGTCTCAATGAATTTCCAATCTGCTACTTCTTCTTTGTTGATGCTGGGTGTTCCTGAGAAATAGCCGATCAGGACATGATCCAACTCATGCTCGGTAAGCATGTTGTCTAAAGGCGCCTTGTAGATGAATGAAAACATTTTTTCCATTTCACATCCAATGCCCATTTCCTCTTCAAGTCTACGATGAGCCGCAGCCTCGATGCTCTCTCCAGGTCTCGGATGAGAACAGCAGGTATTCGTCCATAATCCACCGCTATGATACTTGTGCAGTGCACGTTGATGAATTAAAAGCTCTTGCTCATCGTTAAATAGAAAGATAGAGAATGCCCTATGAAGAAGGCCTTTTTCGTGCGCCTCCATTTTTTCCATAACTCCTATTTCTTGGTCGTCTTGATCAACCAATATTACATTCTCCATTCATCAATATTTATTGAACTCTTTTTTTTGAGCGCTAGAAAGGTCGTCACAGTTTTTCAAATAGAGGATCGCTTTTTTCCAATAATCGCTTTTTGGATCTACCTGGTTTTTCTGTATGGCATTTAATACGATGGTAGCGTCCGCGTTGATGTCTCCCGAGTAGCCAACAACCCATGGTACTTCGGCCTGAACAGTAAGTCTCAAGAATCTAATTTCTGGATTATAGAAGTCACCTTGTATGGCTTCTTCTATTAATTTTTTACCCTTTCCAAAATAGGAAAATTTATCATCGACACCTGAAACTACTTCGGCATACATTGCTATTGCCACACCTTTATAAGCTTTGATAATCGGAGATTGGTCAGGTGTGACCACTGCGCTATTGTAATATTTCTTAATTCCCTCCTCATTGGATGCGCCGAAGTACAGCGAGCGCAAATAGTCCAGCTGTGCATTAGCAGTTAGCGCTGAGGTTAAACTTAATAATAGAACAAAAATTAAAGTAAAAAATCTCATCCTTAAAGCAGGTTCAAATTGTGTTGCACATAGCTTTTGAGCACAAGTGCGAATTTACGTTGATTTGGAATTCGTATTCTTTCTTCAAGAATTCGATGGCTTGGGAGAGCTTTTATTTTTTGGAAAAGGCGCACATAATAAGTGTAAGCTACGTAAACGCCAAAGCGGGCGTCTTTTGGAAGTTGTAAAATACCTTTATATGCTTCATTAAAATCTTCTTCTATTTCTGCTTCGATTTTTTCTTTCGTGCACTGATCAAAATTTTTCATATCAAGATTTGGGAAGTAAGCACGGCCCAATGCCTCATAATCGGCTTTCATATCTCTCAAGAAGTTGATTTTCTGAAAAGCTGCTCCGAGGCGCATTGCAAAAGGCTTTTGTATTAAGTACTCTTCCTGATTTCCTTCAGTAAATACTTTAAGACACATTAAGCCTACGACCTCAGCTGAACCAAGAATGTAATCTTCGAAGCTTCTTCTGTCGTATTCAGTTTCTTCCAAGTCCATTTCCATACTCTTCAAAAAAGTATCTACTAACTCCCATTCGAAATTGAAGTCATGATATACTTTTTGAAAACTATTCAGGATAGGATTCAATGATATTTTGTCATTGATCGCATTTACGGTGTCTTCTCTGAAGCGCTTCATGAGCGTTGCTTTATCGAAATCATGGAATGTGTCAACGATTTCATCGGCAAAGCGCACAAAGCCATATATAGCGTAAACGGGGTCACGGAATTTTTTTCCGAGCGTTCTAATTCCAATACTGAAACTAGTACTGTATGCATGAGTCGTCTTTCTGCTGCAAGAAATGGAGACTGAATCAAAGAGAGCTTTTTGGTTCATGGTTAAGCGTTGGCTAGTGTTTTTGATAAAAGATAACTGTGTAGTTCGGCAGCTGACACTTGGCCGCTAATCAAACTAGGAGGGACACCTGGACCAGGAGTAGTAAGTTGTCCAGCAAAAAAAAGATTCTCGATTTTTTTGCTTCTCAATCGAGGTTTCAAGAAAGCTGTCTGGCGAAGTGTATTGGCTAAGCCATAAGCATTTCCTTTAAAGGAGTTATAATCAGAAATGAATTCTTCGTGTGCGTATGATCTCTTGAAAACGATGTGGTTAGTAATATCCTCACCGGTATATTTTTTCAAACGAGCAATGATCATTTGAAGATACTTATCACGTTGTTCTTCTGTACTAGTCAGTCCAGGCGCAACGGGGATCAATCCGAAAATATTTTCGCAGCCTTCAGGAGCTACGGAACTATCTGTTTTGCTAGGCACACAGAGATAAAACAATGGCTTTGATGGCCATTTTGGATTGTCGTAGATTTCTACTGCATGCTCACTGAAATCTTCGTCAAAGAAGAGATTGTGATGGAGTAGTCCGTCTATTTTTTTATTTATTCCTAAATAGAATAAAAGAGATGATGGCGACATTGTTCTATTCTCCCAATATTTTGGAGAGTAGCTTTGATATTCTTGAGGTAAAAGTTTTGATTCAACGTGATGATAGTCTGCACCTGCGAGAATTGCGTCAAAAATGTGTAATTCGCCATTTACAATTACACCTTGAGCTTCACCATTCATTACTTCGATTCGCTCAACATTTGCATTGATATGGATTTTCACTCCGAGTTCTTCTGCAAGTTTTGTCATCCCCTGAGCAATTTTTACCATGCCACCTTTAGGATACCAAGTTCCCAAGGCGATATCTGCATAATTCATCATGCTATATAATGCGGGAGTATTTTCTGGTTTTGCTCCTAGAAACAGAACGGGGAATTCTAAAAGTTGAATGATCTCAGGATGCTTGAAGAACTTTCTAATATGTGTGCTCATATTTGAGAAGAGCTGCAATCGGAATGACTCCTTAATCAATTTTGCATCAGCAAACTCCATAATTGACAAAGACGGTTTCCAAACGAATTGGCCCATTCCTGTGTCATATTTGATTTTAGCTTCTGAAAGAAACTGATCAAGTTTTGAACCTGCCCCTTGCTCGAGTTTTTCGAGTTTAGTTTTGAATTCATCTAGGCTAGCAGGAATGTCCATTGCTCCTGAACCCTTAAAATAAACTCTATAGGAAGGATCTAATCTTTCTAATTGATAATAGTCAGAAGTCTTTTTACCGAAACGAGCAAAGTACTGATCGAAAACCTCGGGCATCCAATACCAGCTTGGCCCCATGTCGAACATATAACCTTCGTGCGAAAAATGTCTAGCGCGTCCACCGGTTGTGCTATTCTTTTCGAAAATAGTCACATCATGGCCTTGCTGTGCCAGAGAACTCGCTGCGGCAAGACCCGCAAATCCACTACCGATAACTGCTACTTTGCTCTTCATAAAATGACCTAAAAACAATTAAAACACCCGAGAAGGTATTTTGTTCAATGTACGAAGAATAACAGTGGGTCGTGTTAAATCGTTGATAGTAAAGCAATATAGCCCCTATTTAGGGTGCTAAAGTGCGGGAAGTCAAAGTCAAAAAGATTAAACAAAAATTACTTGTAGCGTAATTTTTGGCCTTCTCTGATGATAGAAGACTCACGAAGCTTGTTCAATTTGCAGAGTTTTTGAACTGAGGTGCCTCTTTTTCTTGCGATCGCACTCAAAGTTTCTCCTCTTTTTACAACGTGAAATTTAGAATTACCACCTCTTGCGGAAAGAGCTGTTTTGGTAAACTGATCAGCATTCGCGTATGAGAAGTGAGCTTTGTTAAGTGTGAATTCCCAATCTCTAAGGTTTTTTCCATTAGGATCTAAAAGAAGACTAGGATCTATTGCATCGCCTTTGTAGCGAACTTCAAAGTGAAGGTGAGAACCATAAGATCTTCCCGTATTTCCGCCAAGACCAATTTGATCTCCAGCTTGAACGTAATCACCAGGAACTACTGTTCTTTGTGACAAGTGAGCATATAGCGTCTCAAGTCCATTTGAGTGGCGAATTACAACAACGTTTCCGTATGAAGAACTGTATTGAGAAATACGCACCATGCCTTCGAATGCAGCAGAAACTGGATCTCCTGTTTCTAAATCGATATCCAAGCCACTGTGCATGCGGCCCCAACGAGGTCCGAATGAGGAAGTGATAATTCCGTTTGCTGGATAAACAAAATCACAGGCATCATGACAAAGGATGAAGTCGATCGGTTCTACCAATGATTCAGCACCATCCTTTTTTACAAAAAGGTTTTTAGTGTCCCAATCGCAATATGTATCGTATGCTGGAATTTTAGCAATTGAATCTGCCAGAGTCCATAGACCAAGGTCTCTGCTTTCCTCACTGAATAAAGCGGCTTCCTCTTCTTCTTCAGCCGTTGGGCCTCCAATGTGCGCCTCATAATTTTCCCATGCAGCGGTATCAGCCATCAATTCGATAGCAGATTGACTATTCACCTTGCTCGTGAAGCCCAATACTATGATAGCGCATAGTAGATATGTGCGTTGCAGGTTTAACATTGCGGTGGCAAAAATATTCTTTTTGAGTAAATGAGTTTTCTAAATCTTGTCAATGAAACGTTAAGAAATGCACCTTAAAATTTAAATTATCGACGAAAGCAATTATTTGCCCGACGAAAAATTTAGTTTCTGCAGGAGGTGGTGACCAAATGTTACCTTTGCAGGATTATATAAAGAATAAATAACCATGAAATTAGACATCCTTGCAATTGCGGCTCATCCAGATGACGTTGAAATTAGTGCTGGTGGAACGGTGTTAAAGAGCATTCAACAAGGAAAGAAGGTTGGGATAGTCGATTTGACACGAGGAGAATTGGGTAGCAGAGGAAGCGGAGATTTAAGAATGATAGAGGCAGATGCAGCGTCCAAGATTTTAGGTATTTCAGCTCGCGTGAACTTGGGCCTAGCAGATGGTTTTTTTGAAAACAATGAAGCGTCGCTTCGAAAGATTATAGAGCAAATCAGAATTTATAAGCCTGAGATTGTTTTGACAAATGCACCTAGCGATCGCCATCCAGACCATGGGCGCGCATCTCAGTTGGTGAGGGAAGCATGCTTTTATAGTGGTCTCCGCAAAATTGAAACTGGTCAAGAAGCCTGGAGGCCAAAGTCAGTTTACATGTTTAACCAAAATTATTACAACAAGCCCGACTTCGTTGTCGATGTGACCGAGTTTTGGGAAACAAAAATGGAAGCATTGAAAGCTTACGGTAGTCAGTTCTTCGACCCAAATTCAAAAGAACCTAAAACGCCAATTTCAGGAGAGGAGTTTTTTGATTTTCTCCGCGCGAGATCGATGGATTTTGGAAGACCTGCGGGTTATCTTCTTGCCGAGGGATTTATGGTTGATCGGACTATTGGAGTGGAGGATCTCTTTCACCTCAAGTGAAATCAGTGTGATTTTTTGAGAGCGGCCTCATAAGCTGTTGAGAATTTTGACGCAATGACTTCTTTGCTGAATTCCTTGACTGCATATTCTCTAATTTTTTTCTTTGAGGTAAGGTCTATTTTCGAAATTCTCTCCAATGCTGTCATGAGAGCCTCCTCGTCGCGAGGAGCAATCAGATGATGGGGTGGATTATTTGTGAGATGCTCGGAAATCCCTCCAACGTTAGTTGCAATCACTTGTAGTCCGCATGCCATGGCTTCAATCATTACCAGAGGTAGATTTTCGTAATTGCTGAAAAGTACTAATGCATCGCTTCTTTGCATTCTGACTGCAATTTCTGCAGGTGTTTGTGTTCCAAAGAATGAAATACTATCTGGTTCAATATCGAGTTCTTGTACCCAGCTTTTAACTTGGTTTAGATCACCATCACCGCCAATTTCTAGGTGTACGTTGTTTTTTTGAGAGGAAAATTTTTTCCAAATTTTGAGAATGCCACGAATATTCTTGTGGTTGTTGTCGAGGTGTGAAACGTGCAGGAATCGCAGGGCGGTGCCAGTCGATTCTTTAATCTGAAATTCTTCGGTATTTACAACATTGGGCACTATCATCGATGGTTGCGAGAAACCAAGTTTGCGCATGGCTCGCTCAAGATGCTGAGTAACAGGTATAAGAAGTGCGGCATTATTACCTACCCATTTCATGTAAGATCTAATGTGCCATGGAAGCGGGCCTCTTTGATCGAGATGATAGCCTGTCCAATTGTCGCTAATTATAAAGGGGACTTTGAATTTTTTCTTTAGAAAAACAGCTTGCCAACCTTCTTTCCATACCATGTTCAGTTGAACGATATCAAATTGGAAGCCTCCGTTCTCTTTTAAATAGTGTATGCCCTTTTTAAAAGCGCTTCTTTTTTGAATGAAAATATTTCCATCAGGGTAATAAACTCTAATGATTCGTACATCGTTTTCAATGGTATCATTGATTTCATATTGCTGAATGGATGTGTCTTTTTGAATGATCAGTGCCGTTACATTGTGCTGAAGTGCAGCTGCTTCGGCATGTCTTTGAACGAAATTGCCCAACGTTGGAATGATTCGGGTTGGAAACCACGATGATAGAAATAGTACGTTGTATTTTTTATCGGACATGGGCATCAATAAATGACGGTGCAAAGTACAAAAAGCAATAAAGAAAACGGTTTGCGAAAAAAAACCTTGCAAAAATGGCAGAAAGGTATTTTCTTTGCGCCCTCGTAAATGGTGGTCGTAGCTCAGCTGGTAGAGCTCCAGATTGTGGTTCTGGCTGTCGTGGGTTCGAGCCCCATCGATCACCCTAAGAAGCCGATAACATTGTTATCGGCTTCTTTTATGCTCTAGTAAATCGATGTCTTATTACTTCCTCAGGATTTTTTCCATTGCTTTTCCTTGTGCTAATTCATCTACGAGTTTGTCGAGATAACGAACTTGTTGTGTCAACTTATTTACTTTTCTTTTTGGCTACATCAATTTTAAAATACATGTTG